>NZ_BAAAQX010000018.1:21082-247588 GCF_039531895.1 Nonomuraea monospora | reverse complement strand
CCGTGCCGCCCGTGCAGGCCGTGCCGCCCGTGCAGGCCGTGCCGCCCGTGCAGGCCGTGCCGCCCGTGCAGGCCGTGCCGCCCGCGCCGCCCGCGCCGCCTCCTGGCGCAGGCGCGGCTGCGGCCACGTCACAGCCCGGGGTGCCTTCGGACGCGCAGCCCCTTTCGGGCGAGGCGCCGCCGCCCGCTGCCCGCCGCCGGGGCGAGCCGCTCGACGTGCGCCTGATGCGCCACCTGGCGGAAGCCGAGCTGGCCGACGCCCAGGGCCTGCGCGGCCAGGCACTGCGCAAGGTCCGCTCGGGCCTGGCGCTGATCGACTCCCACCGCGGCACCCTGGGCAGCCTGGACATGCTCACCGGCGTAACAGCCCTGGGCGCCGACCTGGCGGTGCACGGCCTGCGTGCCGCCCTGGAGGGCGGCTCACCACGCCAGGTGTTCGCCTGGTCCGAGCGTTGCAGGGCGCAGGCGTTCAGGTTCCGCCCGACCCGCGCCCCCGAGGACGAGCAGACCGCGGAGGCACTGGCGGAGCTGCGCCAGCTGGCCCAGCAGATGCACGCCGACGAGGCCGCGGGCCGCCGCCGCCCGGCGCTGCGGAGGCGCTGCCTGGAGCTGGAGCAGGTGATCAGGGAGCGCGGCTGGCAGCTCCCCGGCGTCGGCGAGCGGCTGGCGCCCGCCTCGGTGGCGGCCGTGCGGGAGGCGCTGGACGAGGACGGATTCGCGCTGGTGAGCCTGCTGAACGTGGACGGCGGCCTGCTCGCCCTGGTGCTCGTGAACGGCCGCTGCCACCTGCACAGGCTCAGCGCGTACGAGCCGGTGGCGGAGGCGGCGCGACGCCTGGCGGGGGACCTGAACGCGCAGGCCGGCCGGAATCTGCGGCCGGCGATGAAGGCGGTGATCGAGGCGTCCGTGCGGCGCCAGGTCGGGGTGATCGCGGACGCGCTGGGTGCGCCCTTGCGGCAGGCGTTGTCCGGGGCGAGGGGGATCGTGCTGATCCCGACGATGGGGCTGTCGGCGGTGCCCTGGGGGCTGCTGCCCGAGCTGCGGGGCAGGCCGCTGGCGGTGGCGCCGTCCGCGCTGGTGTGGCTGGCGGCCAGGCGCGCCGCCGAGCCGTTCGTCAGGGACGGCAGCTCCTCCGTCCTGGTGGCCGGGCCGGATCTGGAGCACGCCGAGCGGGAGATCGAGCGGCTGGGCGCGGTGCATCCGAAGGCGCGCACGCTGAGGGGCGGATCCGCCACCGTGTCGGCCACGCTGTCCGCGCTGGACGGCGCGTCGTTCGCGCACTTCGCCACCCACGGCCACCACGAGCGCGAGAACGTGCTCTTCTCCCGCCTCGACCTGGCCGACGGGCCTCTCATGGCCCACGACCTGCAACGCCTGGACAGGACGCCGGGGCACGTGGTGCTGTCGGCGTGCGACGTGGGCCAGGCGGTGGTCAGGGCGGGGGACGAGCTGCTCGGGTTCACCGCGGCGCTGCTCTACCTGGGCACGTCCACGGTGATCTCCAGTCTCACCCGTGTGCCCGACGCCGTCGCCGAGCAGGTCATGATGGCCTACCACCGGGGTGTGGCGCTCGGCGCGTCCCCGGCGGACGCGCTGGCCTCGGCCGCCGAGGGGGAGCCGGCGTGCACGTTCGTCTGCTTCGGGGCCGGATAGGCCCCGTCAGGGCAGCAGGCGGCGCTGTTCCTCCTCGACGACCAGCCGCGCCAGCGACTGCTCCGACACGTCCACCGCGTCGCCCGTGGACTCGGCCAGGTCGCTGCGCCTGGCGTAGGCGTCGAACAGCCGCGACTTGCGCCGCAGGATGTCCAGCATGCGCTGGTCCACGGAGTCCACGGTGAGGAGCCGGTGCACCTGGACGCGGCGCACCTGCCCCATCCGGTGCGCACGTCCGACCGCCTGCGTCTCCATGCTCGGCTTGACCTGCGGCTCGCACAGGATCACCACGGACGCCGCCTGCAGGTTCAGCCCGACCCCGCCCGCCTGCACCTGGCTGAGCAGCACGGCGTGCCCGGCGGCGGCGGAGAACTCGTCCACGACCTGCTGCCGCCGCTCCGCGCTGACGTCGCCGGACAGCGGGCCGTGCGCCCGCCCGTCCAGCGCCGCGCCGACGGCGGCGAGCACCGCGCGGAAGTAGGAGAACACCACCACCTTCAGCCCGTTGGCCTCGGCGTCGTCGATGAGCTCCAGCAGCCGCTTGAGCTTCGCGGAGGTGGCCGGTTCGGCGTAGGCGGCGCGCCGCATGGCCATGAAGTTCCCCTTGGCCACCGCCTCCCTGTACACCTCCAGGTCGGCCCCGCTGAACTCCACCCACTCGTCGGCCTCCACCCGGTCGGGCAGCTCCGCCAGCACGTCCTGCTGGTTGCGCCGCAGGTAGACGGGCGCGACCGCCTTGCGGAAGGCCTGCGCCCCCGCCACCACGTCGCTGCTGCGCAGCTCGGCGGCGAGGCCGGGCCGCAGGTACGCGATCAGCGTCCTGAACTCCTCCACCCGGTTCTCCATCGGCGTGCCGGTCAGGAACAGCACCCGCCGCGCCCGCCCGCACCAGCCGGCGACCGCCCGTGAGCGTTTCGTCTCCGGGTTCTTGACGTAGTGGGCCTCGTCCACGACGAGCATGCCGAGGTCCGCGGGCTCGACCCGGTGCAGCCCGTCCAGGGTGGCCACCGCGACGCCGCCCCGCCGCAGCCACTCATGCTGGGCGGCGAGCCGGTCGGGGCCGTGCAGCGGGTAGGCGGGCAGGGTGCTGCGCGCGCCGATCTCCCGCACCCAGTTGATCAGGACGCTCGCCGGGCAGGCCACCAGGAAGTGCGTCTCGCCGGACGCCCGCAGGTGCGCCAGCGCGGCGATCGCCTCGATGGACTTGCCCAGCCCCATCTCGTCACCGATGATCACCCGCTCCTGGACGAGTGCGAAGCGCGCGCCGAACGCCTGGTAGCCGCGCAGGGACACCCGCCGGTGCGTGTCGTCCAGGGGCTGCGCGGCGACCTTGGCGGCCAGGTCGTCCGGCAGCAGCCCCTGCTCCCTGCCGAGCGGCTCGCCTGCCAGCTCGGCCAGCAGGGCGAAGTACTCGGGCGAGCGGGACTCGAAGTCCGCCCACGCCTCGAAGTCGCGGGCCGGGGGACGCAGCAGGTCCGTCGTGGCCTGGGCGATCAGCAGCCGCGTCCCGGCGGCGCCGGACGGCGGGCCCTCAGTGCCGGTGCCGGTGCCGGTGCCGTCCAGCGGCTCGCCGGCGCTGGTGCGGTCCAGCGGGTCGCCGGCGCCGGTGTCGGCCAGCAGGCGTTCGATCGCCTCGACCGCCTCCCGGGCCTGCCGCCGCCGCGACGGCAGGGTGAGCATCATCCGCAGCCGGCTGCGCGCGGGCCGCGCCTGCGCGAGCAGCGGCGCCAGCCGCCCCGCCAGGTCCCCGGCGGCGTGCAGCGCGCGCGGCAGGTCGGGGCCCGCGACCACCAGGCGGTGCAGGGCGACCACCAGCTCCGTGGTGTGGTGGTCGGGCACGTCCACGTCGAGCCGCAGGCTGGCGGCCTCGGCGGCGGCCTGCTCGATCTGCCGGGCGGCCGCGTGGATCTGTCCCGCGGTCCGCGCCCCGATCCCGGGCAGCAACTGCAGCTCGTACGGCGTGGCGTCCAGCACCTGCCGCACCGTGGCGAACCCGGCCTTCTCCAGCGTCGCGATGCGCAGCCGCCCGTCGGTGACGTCCTTCAGCCGCGAGACCGGCACCGACTCCAGCCCGGCCCTGGCCACGTCGCGGCGCAGCGCGTCGAGGGCGTGCACGGCCTGCGCGCGGACGGCGGCGTGCTCGTCCAGGAGGGTGCGCGCGTCGGCGAGAAGCAGGTCGGCGTTACTGAAGTTCACCGGACCAAGGATGCCCACGAGGACGCCCGGCAGACAACGGGGGCGGTCACCTCAGGTGCACGCCGATGAGGCAGGTGTCGTCGTCGGTGTCGGAGTTGCAGTGGGTGAGCAGGGCGTCGAGGCGGTGGTCGAGCGAGTCGGCCGTGCGTCCGGCGATGGTCAGGAGCTGGTCCTGGCCGTGGCGCAGGTTGTGGTCGCGCCGCTCGATCAGGCCGTCGGTGTACATGAGCAGCGTGTCCTCGGCCTGGAGCTGGAGCTCCCCCTCCTCGTACTGGGCGTCGGTGAACGCCCCCAGCAGCGGCCCCTTGACCATGGGCAGCTCCACGCCGTGGCCGTCGCGCAGCAGGATGGGCGGCAGGTGGCCGGCCCTGGCCCAGCGCAGGACGCGGGTGGGCGGATCGTACAGGGCGCACACGGCGGTCGCGGTCATCCGGTCGGCCAGGTGGTGGGCGACCTGGTTCAGCCAGCTCATGATCTGCGCGGGGCCCGCGCCGGTGGTGGCCAGGCCGCGCAGCGCGTTGCGCAGGATCACCATGCCGGTGGCCGCCTGCACGCCGTGCCCCGCCACGTCGCCGACCGACAGCAGCACCTGATGGGACGGCAGCGCGACCGCGTCGTACCAGTCGCCGCCGACCAGGTCCTCCTTCTGCGCCGGCCGGTAGCGGACGGCGATGTGCAGGCCGAAGGAGTCCATCGCGCCGTGCGAGGGCGGCATGATCGCCTGCTGGAGCTGCAGGGCCAGGCGGTTGCTCGCGGCGGAGCGCTCCTCGGTGTGGGCGAGCTGGTCGCGGGTGACCGACAGCGCCACCTCCGTCCAGTGTTGTGAGGAGATGTCCTGGTACGCCCCCCGGATCGCCATCAGCCGCCCCTCCGGCCCGAAGACCGGCTCGGCCACCACCCGCATGTGGCGGGTGACCCCGTCGGGGCGCACCAGCCGGAACGCCACGGCCGCGAACCGCCGGTGGTGCAGCACCGTCCGAAGGAACCGGCCGATCGCGATCTCGTCGTCGGGATGGGCGTGGGCGCGCAGCCGTTCGAGGGGGATCGGGCGGTCGCCGGGCGTCATCCCGTACAGCGAGTAGAGCTGCGCGTTCCAGGTGATCTGGCCGGTCACCGCGCTCTCCTCGAAACCGCCGATGCGGCCCAGCCGCTGCGCGTGCTCCAGGAGCCCGGCCAGCCGCGAGCCCTCGTCGTGGTCGCGCCAGACCATCAGCACGGTGTCGCCGTGCCGGGTCAGGCTCACGTCCGCTACCCCGGTGGTGCTCAGGCCGAGCGTCATCCGTTCGGCGCGGAACGGCCTGCCCGTCGCGTGCACCTGGATCAGCCGCGTCAGCAGCCCGCCCGCCGCCCGGGGGTAGGCCTCCAGCAGCAGGCAGCCCGGCGCCAGCGGGTACGCGTCGAGCAGCAGCCGGTCGCCGCCCGAGATGCGGTCGTTGACGTGCCTGATCCGGAAGTCGGCCGGCTCGCCGTTGGAGTCCAGGTGCGCCTGCAGCACCAGGGCGGGGTCGGGCAGCGCGTCGGCCAGGTCCACGACCTCCGCCAGCGCGGGCGTGGACGGCGCCAGCGCCGCGAACGGCGCGTCCAGCGTGTGCGCGCACAGCTCGGCCATGGCCTCGATCTGCCGTTCGAGCCTCGGCGGGTGCGGGGGCAGCGCGTGCGGCCAGCAGATCTCCAGCACGCCCAGCACCCGGCCGCCCGTCGTCATCGGCACCGTGACCCGGCCGCCGCCGGCCACCAGCCGGCCGATGGCGGGCAGGCCCGCGTCGCCGTGCCAGATCATCCGCCGCTCCGTCAGCGACCGCCCGGCCGGGGTGACCACGCCCGGCGGGACGTGCCGCCACCGCCTGGCCTCCTCGGCGCCGAACCCGGCGAAGCCGACCAGGCTGAGCGCGGCGCCCGGCTCGGCCGCCCACACCGCCACCGCCGTGGCGCCCAGCGGGCCCAGCGCGTGCTCCAGCAGCGCCACGGCCACCACCTGGGTGTCGCCCGCGTCCAGCGCCGCGCTCTCCGCGGCGCGCAGCCGGACCGAGACCTCCGGGTCGGAGCCTGCCGCCGCGCCGATGCGGTCCCTGGCCACCTCGTTGACGATGTCGGCGGCCACCTCCAGGCGGGACACGCCGGCCTTGGCCGCCAGCGTGGCGAGCTGCTCGGCCGCGTGGGCCGGGCCGCAGCGCAGGCGTTCCAGCAGGACGCCCTTGGCCAGCTCGATCAGGGCGCGGTCGTCGGCCTCGCGCCGCGCCCGCTCGGCCTCCCGCCGCAACCGCTCGACGGTCGCGGCCAGCGCGTCCAGCCGATCCTCGGACACGGCCTCCCCACCACCGCCACTCCGCGCCTCGGCCGGGTCGCCACCCCCCGCTTCGGCCGGGTCGCCGCCCCTCGCCTCGGCCGGGCTGTCGTCACGCGCTTCGGCCGGGTCGCCGCCCCTCGCCTCGGCCGGGCTGTCGTCACGCGCTTCGGCCGGGCCGCCGCCTGGCGCCTCGGGTGCGGGCATGTCACGCGCTGAGGCCGGGCTGTCGTCACGCGCGTCGGCCGGGCAGTCGTCCCTTGCCCTGGACGGGCCGTCGTCACGCGCTTCGGGCGCGACGGCGTCCCTCGCCTCCGCACCACCGTCGTCACGCGCACCGGGCGGGTCGGGGAGAGGAGTCGCCTGGTCGTCTGCGTGCACGTCGCCGCTCCTCGCGAGATCGTCAGGACGGGTCCATCCAATGCTGGATGCGTTCGATGAGATGGTCGGCGTCCACCGGCTTGGTCACGTAGTCGCTGGCCCCCGCCGCCAGGCTCTTCTCCTGGTCGCCCGGCATGGCCTTGGCGGTCACCGCGATGATGGGCAGGTCGGCGTACTGCGGCATGGCCCTGATCGTCTCGGTCGCCGTGTAGCCGTCCATCTCCGGCATCATGACGTCCATCAGGATCAGGTCGGTCTCGGTGTGGGCGGTGAGCGTGTCGATGCCCTTGCGGCCGTTCTCGGCGTGCAGCACGTTGATGCCGTGGATCTCCAGCATGCTGGTGAGCGCGTACAGGTTGCGGGCGTCGTCGTCCACCACCAGGACGGTGCGCCCGGCGAGGGTGTTGTCGATCTCGCGGGCCGCGGCCTCGCCCACGGTGCCGGTCCTGACCAGGGGCAGCACGTCGCCGGGCTGGTTGGCGGTGAGGTGCAGGGCGATGCGCTCGCGCAGCTCGTCCAGGCTGGACAGCAGCTCCAGCGGCTGGTGCGCGAGGCTCACCTCCTGCTGCGCGTGCGAGCGCCAGTTGTTGTACGCCAGCACCGGCACCCCGTGCAGGCGCGGGTCGCGGTCCATGATCTCCAGCAGGTGATAGGCCGACATGTCCGGCATGCTGAGGTCCAGCACGATGCAGTGGCAGGGCTCGCCGGCGAGCATGACGGCCGCCTCCTCCACGCCCGCCGCCGCGACGACCTCCATCGTCCCGTCGTGGTCGCGCGCGCCGGCCAGGTCGCCCACGACGCTCTCCGACACCAGCGACAGCAGCCCGTTGCGGCGCTCCTCGATGACGAGCAGCCGCCGAGCGGCCACCGGCGCCCGCTCGGCGGGCTGCGCGGGCTCGCCGCCCTCCGCCGGCACGACCTCGAACCCGGGCCGCGCCACCGGCAGGAACAGCGTGAAGACGCTGCCCTGGCCGGGCGTGCTCTGCACCGTGATGGCGCCGCCCAGCAGGTAGGCGATCTCGCGGCAGATCGACAGGCCGAGCCCGGTGCCGCCGTACTTGCGGCTGGTGGTGCCGTCGGCCTGCTGGAACGCGCCGAAGATGACTTCGAGCTGCTGCTCGGGGATGCCCACGCCGGTGTCGACGACGCGCAGCGCGATGGCGGGGCCGTTCGGGCGTACGGAGGGAGGCAGCTCGGACGGCGCGGCCGGCTCGATGCGCAGCTCCACGCTGCCGCTCTCGGTGAACTTGACCGCGTTCGAGAGCAGGTTGCGCAGCACCTGCCGCAGCCGCGAGTCGTCGGTGAGCAGCTCGGCGGGCACGCCCGGCGCGGTGGTGACGCGGAAGGCGAGGCTCTTCTGCCCGGTCATGGGCCGGAAGGTCGCCTCGACGTAGTCGAGCAGCTTGCGTAGCTGCACCCATTCGGGGTTGATGTCCATCTTGCCCGCCTCGACCTTGGACAGGTCGAGGATGTCGTTGATGAGCTGCAGCAGGTCGGAGCCGGCCGAGTGGATGATCCCGGCGTACTCGACCTGCTTGGGCGTCAGGTTGCGCGTGTGGTTCTGGGCGAGGAGCTGCGCCAGGATGAGCAGCGAGTTGAGCGGGGTGCGCAGCTCGTGGCTCATGTTCGCCAGGAACTCGCTCTTGTAGGTGGAGGCCAGCGAGAGCTGGTGCGCCCGCGCCTCCAGCTCCTGCCTGGCCTGCTCGATCTCCAGGTTCTTGGTCTCGATGTCCTGGTTCTGACGGGCCAGCAGCGTCGCCTTCTCCTCCAGCTCGGCGTTGGAGCGCTGCAACTCCTCCTGCTGGCTCTGCAGCTCCTCCGAGCGCGCCTGCAGCTCCGAGGCCAGCCGCTGCGACTCCTCCAGCAGCTCGTCGGTGCGCGCGTTGGCCACGATCGTGTTGAGGTTGACGCCGACGGTCTCCATGAGCTGGTCGAGGAAGGCCCGGTGCACCGGCGTGAACGGCTGCACCGAGGCCAGCTCGATCACGCCCAGCACCTGCTCCTCGACCACGACGGGCAGCACGATCACCGACGTCGGGTCGGTCCTGCCCAGCCCTGAGGAGATCGTGATGTAGCCGGGCGGCAGGTCGGTCATCGAGATCGTCCTGCGGCTGCGGGCCGCCTGCCCGACGAGCGCCTCGCCGATCCTGAACCGGCTCGGCCGCTCCGGGTCCACCGGGTAGCCGTAGGCGCTGATGAGCTGCAGCTCGCTCTCCTCGGCCAGGAAGAACGCGCCGTACTGGGCGGAGACGAGCGGCGCCAGCTCGTTCATCACCAGCTCGGCGACCGTGGCCAGGTCGCGGTGCCCCTGCATGAGGCCCGACATGCGGGCCAGGTTGGACTTCAGCCAGTCCTGCTGCTCGTTGGCGCTGGTCGTCTCGCGCAGCGACTTCACCATCGAGTTGATGTTGTCCTTCAGGTCGGCCAGCTCGCCCTCGGCGTCCACGGTGATCGACCTGGTCAGGTCGCCGGACGTCACGGCGCTGGTCACCTCGGCGATCGCGCGGACCTGCCGGGTCAGGTTGCCGGCCAGCTCGTTGACGTTCTCCGTCAGCCGCTTCCACGTGCCGGACACGCCCTCGACCTCGGCCTGCCCGCCCAGCCGCCCCTCGCTGCCGACCTCGCGGGCCACGCGCGTGACCTCGGCGGCGAAGGAGGAGAGCTGGTCGACCATCGTGTTGATGGTGGTCTTCAGCTCCAGGATCTCGCCCCGCGCGTCCACGTCGATCTTGCGGGTCAGGTCGCCGCGCGCGACGGCGGTGGTGACCTGGGCGATGCTGCGCACCTGGTTGGTCAGGTTGTCGGCCATCGAGTTGACGTTGTCGGTGAGGTTCTTCCAGGTGCCCGCGACGTTCGGGACGCGGGCCTGGCCGCCGAGCTGGCCCTCCGTGCCGACCTCGCGGGCCACCCGGGTGACCTCGTCGGCGAACGCGCTGAGCGTGTCGACCATCGTGTTGATCGTCTGGGCCAGGGCCGCGACCTCGCCCTTGGCCTCGACGGTGATCTTCTGCGACAGGTCGCCGCGCGCCACCGCGGTGGCCACCTGGGCGATGCTGCGCACCTGGTTGGTCAGGTTGGACGCCATGACGTTGACGTTCTCCGTCAGGTCCTTCCAGGTGCCGGAGACGCCCCGCACCGTGGCCTGGCCGCCCAGGTTGCCCTCGGTGCCCACCTCGCCCGCCACCCTGGTCACCTCGTCGGCGAAGGAGGAGAGCTGGTCGACCATCGTGTTCAGGGTGTTCTTCAGCTCCAGGATCTCGCCGCGCGCCGAGACGGTGATCCGCTGCGACAGGTCGCCGCGCGCCACGGCGGTGGCCACCTGGGAGATGTTGCGCACCTGGTCGGTGAGGTTGCCCGCCATGAAGTTCACCGAGTCGGTCAGTGCCCGCCAGGTGCCGGCCACGCCCTTGACGTCGGCCTGGCCGCCCAGCCTGCCGTCGGTGCCGACCTCGCGGGCCACGCGGGTGACCTCGGCGGCGAAGGAGGAGAGCTGGTCGACCATCGTGTTGACGGTGTTCTTCAGCTCCAGGATCTCGCCGCGCGCGTGCACGGTGATCTTCTGCGACAGGTCGCCGCGCGCCACGGCCGTGGTGACCTGGGCGATGCTGCGTACCTGGTCGGTGAGGTTGCCCGCCATCGCGTTGACGGACTCCGTGAGGTCCTTCCAGGTGCCGGAGACGGCCGGCACCTCGGCCTGGCCGCCCAGCCGCCCCTCGGTGCCGACCTCGCGGGCCACCCGGGTGACCTCGGAGGTGAACAGGGAGAGCTGGTCGACCATGCCGTTGAAGACGGACGCGATCTCGCCGAGCAGCCCGTCGGCGTCGTCGGGAAGCCTGGTGCGGAAGTCGCCGTCCCTGACGGCCGTGAGCCCCGCGAGCAGCCGCCGGAGCTCCGGCTCCTCACTGGCCTCTCCCGGGCCGCGGGCGCGCTTGTTACGCGCGGACGAATGGGATGTGCCGACAGTGGACTCGCCCATGACCGGTCCTCCGTGCTCGCCCGGGCTTCCTCAGGTAGCGGAGACATTAGCCGGATCTGCCCTCGGTGCGTGCTAACCCCAAGTTGTCATCTATCTATCACAGGACGTGCACGGGGGGTGTGAACATTTTCGGCCTGAGCGGAAGGCGATTGGCCCACTCGCAAAACTCGCTCTATTGCGACTTCCTTGCAATAGAGCGAGTTCCCGCGCGTTCGCGGCTCAGTGGCCAGAGGCCGCCGCGCGCTCGCGAGCCAGCCGCTCCTCGCCGGACAGCGTCGCCAGCGGCTTCTCCTTGATGAACAGCACCGCCACCAGGGCCAGCACCGTGAGCGGCACCCCGATGAGGAACAGCTCGGCCGTCGCGGTCGCGTACACGTCCTGGATGATCCGCACGACGGGCGCGGGCAGCTTGGAGATGTCGGGCACGGCGTGCGCGTCGCCGCCGCCGCCACCGGCGGCGGCCATCGGCCCGAGCTTCTCCGTGAGCAGCGTGGTGACCCGGTTGGCCAGCACCGCGCCGAGGGCGCTGACGCCGATCGTGCCGCCCATGCTGCGGAAGAAGGTCAGCGCCGAGGTGGTGGAGCCCAGGTCGGCGGCGGGCACGTCGTTCTGGGCGGCGAGCACCAGGTTCTGCATGAGCATGCCGACGCCGACGCCGAGCACCGCCATGTAGGCGCCGAGCATGACCGTGCCGGTCTGCCCGTCGATGGTGCTGAGCAGGCCCATCCCGGCGAGCATGACGATGCCGCCGGCCACCAGGAAGCCCTTCCAGCGGCCGGTCTTGGTGATGAGCTGGCCCGCCACGGTCGAGGAGATGAGCAGGCCGAACACCATCGGCAGGCTCATCAGGCCGGCGACCGTCGGCGACTTGCCGAGCGCCACCTGGAAGTACTGCGACAGGAAGACGGTGCCGCCGAACATGGCGACGCCGACGAGCGCGCTGGCCACGGTGGCGAGGGCGACGGTGCGGTTCCTGAAGATGGTGAGCGGGATGATCGGCTCGGCGGCCCGCGACTCGACCCGGACGGCCAGCGCGAGGATGATCACGCCGCCGCCGACGAGGCCGGCGGTCCACCAGGAGCCCCACTCGAACTGGTTGCCCGCCAGCGACGACCAGATCAGCAGCGTGGACACGCCCGCCGTGATGAGCAGCGCGCCCAGATAGTCGATCTTGACTTCCTTGCGCACCACCGGCAGGTCGAGGGTGCGCTGCAGCAGGATGATGGCGACGATGGTGAACGGCACGCCGAGCAGGAAGCACCAGCGCCAGCCGAGCCAGGAGGTGTCCACGAGCACACCGCCGATGAGCGGCCCCGCGACGGTGCCGATGCCGAAGACGGCGCCGAAGATGCCGGAGTAGCGGCCCAGCTCACGCGGCGGGATCATGGCCGCCATGACGACCATCGACAGCGCGGTCATGCCGCCGGCGCCGATGCCCTGGACAGCGCGGCTGACGATGAGGATCTCCACGTTCGGCGTCAGGCCCGCGATCAGCGAGCCGGCCACGAACAGCCCGAGGGAGAGCTGGATCAGCAGCTTCTTGTTGTAGAGGTCGGCCATCTTGCCCCAGAGCGGCACCGTGGCCGTCATGGCCAGCAGCTCCGTGGTGACGATCCAGGTGTAGACGGTCTGCGTGCCCTGCAGGTCGGTGATGATGCGGGGCAGGGCGTTGGCCACGACGGTCGAGGCCAGGATGGACACGAACATGCCCACCATCAGCCCTGACAGTGCTTGCAGGACCTTCCGTCTGGACGTGGGCGTCGCGGCCGCGGGCTCGGGCTGCGCGCTGGTGGTTGTCATCTTTCCTCGTTTTCTCGGGCGTTTTCCGGGGGCAGGGCGGGCCCCGCGTTCGGCGGGGCTCCTGCGGGCACCGGCAGTACGGGAACGTTCACGTCCGCGGGACGGTCGAAGGGGGACGGGTGACCGGGCCGGTCACGGGTTGGGCAGGCCCGCGGCGAGCTGGTCGAAGGCCTCGTCCACCAGACCGGCCAGTGAGGGCCGGCCGCCGGCGGCGCTCCAGCGCAGCATCGCCACCCGGAAGGCCGCCATGGCGGCCGCGGTGACGAGCTCGGGATAGCCGCTGGTGTTCGGTGCGACGCCGGCGCGGTGGGCGACGGCGTCCGTCACGGCCCGCTCGGTCTCGCTGCCGCTGGCGACGAGCCGGGGGAGCAGCGACGGGTTCTGTTCGAACACCTTCAGCCGCAGCAGCCACTGCTCGCGCTGCTCCTGCACGGCTTCTGCCTCGGCCCGCGACATCAGCCGCAGCGCCTCCAGGACGGGCACCTGGGCGGGCACGGCGTCCAGGCGCCTGCACAGCTCGCCGGCGGAGGCCTGCCGCGAGCCGATGAGCGCGTCCTCCTTGGACGGGAAGTAGTTGAAGAACGTGCGGGAGGAGACGTCCACCGCCTCCGCGATGTCCTCCACCGTGACCGCCGCCAGGCCGCGCTCGGCGACCAGGGTGAGGGCAGCGTGCTCCAGGGCCGCGCGGGTCTCGAGCTTCTTTCGATCCCTGCGGCTGAGCTCCTCTGCGCTGTCCACGATGGTCACAATGCCCAAGATTACGGGAAAAATTTCACAATCTGCAATGTTTCAGGATGTGAAGTGCCGCAGATCACATCTCGACGATGAAGGTTAGGCTTGCCTATGCTCGGGTGGTGCACTCTTCCGACATACGCCTGGTCACGACCGAGGACGAGCTCCGCGAGATCGTCAAGGAGCCGCCGCAGACCATCTGGGACAAGGACATCGCCCGGATCGACGAGCACGCCCGCACGATCATCGCCCACTCGCCGTTCGTCCTGCTCGCCACCTCCAACCCCGACGGCACCTGCGACGTCTCGCCCCGCGGCGACCCCGCCGGCTCGGTGCTGGTGCTCGACGACCAGCGGCTGGCGCTCGCCGACCGGCCCGGCAACCAGCGCCTCGACAGCCTGCGCAACGTGCTGCTCAACCCGCACGTCGGCCTGCTGTTCATCGTGCCGGGCATGAACGAGACGCTGCGCGTCAACGGCCGGGCGACGCTCGTGTCGGACGCGCCGTTCTTCGACGACCTCACCGTCAAGGGCAAGCGGCCCAGGCTGGCGCTCCTCGTCGAGGTCCAGGAGCTCTACATGCACTGCGCCAAGGCGTTCCTGCGCTCGTCGCTGTGGCAGCCCGAGACCTGGCCCGACCGTAAGAGCCTGCCCACGCTCGGGCGGATCGCCAAGGACCACATCGGCATCAAGGGCGTCCCGGCGAAGGTGATCGACGCGGGCCTGGCCATGGACGCCAAGATGAACCAGTACTGACTGCGTGAAAGCCCGGGAAAGCATAGGCTGGCGGGATGACGGACCGGGATGATCAGATGGCCGCCCCCCCTTCCAGTCCTCCTCAAGCGCACGCCGAAGACCAGCCCAGCCTCAAGCGGGTCATGGGCCCAGGCCTGCTGCTGCTCTTCATCGTCGGCGACATCCTCGGCACCGGGATCTACGCCCTCACGGGCCAGGTCGCCGGCGAGGTCGGCGGAGCGGCGTGGCTGCCGTTCGCCATCGCGTTCGTGGTCGCCGCGATCACCGCCTGCTCCTACCTCGAACTGGTCACGAAGTACCCGCAGGCGGCGGGCGCCGCGCTCTACGTGCACAAGGCGTTCCGCCTGAACATCGTGTCCTTCCTCGTCTGCTTCACCGTGATGTGCTCCGGCATCACCTCCGCCTCCGCCGCCTCGCGCGCCTTCGCCGCCAACCTCGCCACCGGCTTCGGCCTCGACGTCGGCAACGGCGTCATCCTGGCGATCGCGCTGGGCTTCATGCTCCTGGTCCTGGCCGTCAACCTGCGCGGCGTCGGCGAGAGCGTCAAGATCAACGTGGTGCTCACCTCGATCGAGCTCTCCGGCCTGCTGCTCGTCATCCTGCTCAGCGCGTGGTTCATCGCGGGCGGCAACGCCGACTTCTCCCGCGTCGTCGCCTTCGAGACCGCCGCCGACAAGAGCGTGTTCCTGGCCGTGAGCACCGCGACGTCGCTCGCGTTCTTCGCCATGGTCGGCTTCGAGGACTCGGTCAACATGGCCGAGGAGACCCGCGACCCGTCGCGGATCTTCCCCCGCATCATGCTGACCGGGCTCGGCATCACCGGGGTGATCTACATCCTGGTGTCCATCTGCGCCGTCGCCGTGGTGCCCGTCGGCGTGCTCGCCGAGAGCGAGACGCCGCTGGCGACCGTGGTGCAGACCGCCACCCCCGGCTTCCCGATCGCCGACCTGCTGCCGTTCATCTCGATGTTCGCCGTCGCGAACTCCGCGCTGATCAACATGCTGATGGCCAGCCGGCTCCTGTACGGCATGAGCAAGCAGAGCGTGCTGCCGTTCTTCCTGTCGAAGGTGCACCCCAGGCGGCGCACGCCGGAGGCGGCGATCCTGTTCACCACCGTCATCGCCATGGGGCTCATCACGTTCGTCTCGCTCGACCCGAAGAGCCCCGTCGTGGCGCTGCTCGGCGGGACGACCTCGCTGCTCCTGCTCGCCGTCTTCGCCGCCGTCAACGTGTCCGTCCTGGTCCTGCGCAGGGACCGGGCCGAGGTCAAGCACTTCAACGCGGGCCGCGTGCTGCCCGTGCTGGGCACGATCACCTGCCTGTACCTGGTGCTGCCCTGGTCGTCGGGGCGACCGGCCGGTCAGTACGAGATCGCCGGCGTGCTGCTGGCGATCGGCCTGATCCTGTGGGCGGTCACCTGGTTCGCCCGCCGCAGGGAGGAGGCGAACAGGTGAGGCTCACCTGACGCTCGCGTCGGTCAGCAGGAACGACAGCACACCGGTCGCCAGCAGGGCCGCGTACAGCAGGACGACGCCGGCGACGAGCAGCGCCCGCCGCCATACCGACCGCCGCGGCGGGGGTGTCGCGTCGCGCTCCGCACCCTCTGACATGCTTCGACGCTAACAGGAGCAGGCGCGAGGGCAAGGGGCGCGACGCCCGGTGTCTCCGGCGTTTTCGGCTGCCGCGTGGGTCAGTCGCGCAGGAGGGGGAGCAGCTCGTCGCCCTGGCGCTTGAGCTCCGCCAGGTACGGGGTGTCGGAGAGCACGAAGTGGCTGACGCCGAGGGCCTGGTAGTCGCGCAGCGACTTGGCCACGTCCTCGGCGGACCCCACCAGCCAGGTGGTGCCCGCGCCGCCGCCGCCGTACCGGCCGGGGGCGGTGTAGAGGTTGCGGTCGAGCACCTCGCCCCTGGCGGCCAGGTCGAGCAGGCGGCGCTGGCCGACGGCGGCGTGCCAGTTCACGTCGCCCGCGACGGCGCCCGCCGCCATCCTGGCGACCCTGGCCTCGGCGTCGGCCCAGGCCTGCTCGGTGGTGTCGCGCACGACCGTGGTGACCCGCAGGCCGAACTCCAGCGGCGGCAGCTCACGGCCGAGCCGCTCGCCGAGCTGCTTGAGCCGTGCGATGCGCGCCGCGATGCCGTCGAGCGGCTCGCCCCAGAAGAGCTGCACGTCGGCCTCGGTGGCGGCCACCCGCTCCGCGGCCTGCGAGGCGCCGCCGAAGTAGAGCCGGGGGTGCCTGCGCTCGCCCCGCACCACGGGCCGCGGCACGACGGTCGAGCCGGTGACGCTGAAGTGCTCGCCGCGGTGGGTGACGTCCTCCTCGGTCCACAGCCTGCGTACGAGCCGCATGAACTCCTTGGTACGGCTGTAGCGGTGGGCCTGGTCGCCCTCGCTGTCACCGTACGCCGCCAGGTCGTCCTTGCCCGACACGACGTTGACCAGCACCCGCCCGCCGGTGAGGTGGTCCAGGGTCGCGGCGGCCGAGGCGAAGTGGGCCGGACGCCAGTAGCCGGGCCGCACCGCGATGAGCGGCTGGAACGTGGTCGTCCGCGCGGCCAGCGCGGTGGCCACGGTGAACGTGTCGGGCCGTCCCCAGCCGGTGCCGATGAGCGCCCCGGCCCAGCCGTGCCGTTCGAGGGCTTCGGCGTGGCCGCTGAGGGTCGGCAGGCTGTTGTGGCCGGCGACGGTGTCGTCGCCGCGATGCCCCGGCTGGGCCTGGTTCGGGATGTACCAGAGGAACTGGAGGCTCATACGACAAAAACCTACTATTCATGTAGGTTAAGTTCAATTACGCTGTCCCATGTGATGAGAACGCTGCACCTCAACGCCTTCCTCATGGGCGTCGGCCACCACGAGGCCGCCTGGCGCCACCCCCGCAGCCAGCCCGCCAGGATCGCCGACGTCCGCCACTACCAGGAGCTGGCCAGGATCGCCGAGCGCGGCAGGCTGGACTCCGTCTTCCTCGCCGACGGCCTCGCCCTGGCAGGCAAGGTCCGGCACAACGCCCTCGGCGGCCTCGAACCGCTGACCCTGCTGGTCGCCCTGGCCGCCGTCACCGAGCACATCGGGCTCATCGCCACCGTGTCGACCACGTACAACGAGCCCTTCCACGTGGCACGCAAGTTCGCCTCGCTCGACCACATCAGCGGCGGGCGCGCGGGCTGGAACATCGTCACCTCCGCGGGCGAGGCGGAAGCGGCCAACTTCGGCGTGGAACGCCCCCCGCACGCCACCCGCTACGCCAGGGCCACCGAGTTCCTGGAGGTGGTCACCAAGCTGTGGGACAGCTGGGAGGACGACGCGATCCGCGCCGACAGAGCCGCCGGCGAGTACGCCGACCTGCGCAGGATCCACGAGATCGACCACGCGGGCGAGCACTTCACCGTCAAGGGCCCGCTGAACACCTCCCGCCCGCCCCAGGGACACCCGCTGCTCGTCCAGGCCGGGTCGTCGGAGGACGGCAAGGAGTTCGCCGCCCGCCACGCCGAGGCCGTCTTCACCGCCCAGCAGACCCTCCAGGAGGCGCGGGAGTTCTACGCCGACCTCAAGCGCAGGCTCCCCGCTCACGGGCGGCGCCCCGAAGACGTGCTCGTCCTGCCCGGCATCTCGCCGATCATCGGCTCGACCGAGCGGGAGGCGCGCGCCCTGGAACGGGAGCTCGACGAGCTCGTCATCCCCGCGTACGGGCTGGCCCAGCTCTCCCACCTGACCGGCCTCGACCTGACCGAGCAGCACCTCGACGGCCCGCTGCCCGACGTGCCCGCCGAGACCGAGGGCGCGCAGAGCCGCCGCAAGCTCGTCGTCGACCTCGCCAGGCGCGAGCGGCTCACCGTCAGGCAGCTCCTGTCGCGGCTGGCGGGCGGGCGCGGGCACCGGGTCGTCGCGGGCACGCCCGAGCAGATCGCCGACCAGCTCCAGGAGTGGTTCACCGAAGGGGCGGCGGACGGCTTCAACATCATGCCGCCGCTGCTGCCCAGCGGCCTGGAGGCGTTCGTGGACCTCGTCGTGCCGGAGCTGCGGGCGCGCGGGCTGTTCCGGCACGAGTACGAGGGCCGCACCCTGCGCGCCAACTACGGCCTGCCGCGCCCGCCCTCCCGCTACGCTCCCGTCGCCTGACCTGACGCCTCCACCGCTGACAGCAGCTTCACGGAGCTCCTACTCGAAACGTGCGTTGTCGGGCGCGGTCATGTGCCGCAGCAGCGGCAGCGCCATGAGGATCACCAGCAGGGACGCGGCCAGGCCGCCCCCCACGGACACGAAGTAGCCGGGCCCCGGCACGGCCAGGGACGCGCCCTTCATCGCGAGCCGGTCGATGAACGGCCCCGCCACCCCGAACCCCGCCAGGGCGGCGACGGCGGCGGCCAGGACCAGCGGCAGCGCCGACTCCAGCAGCACCACCGTGGCCAGGGTGCGGGACGGCGCGCCGGTCAGCCGCAGCAGCGTGAACGGCTGCCTGCGCTCCATCAGCCCGCCGCCGACCGCCACCACGAGACTGCACCCGCCGGCGAGCAGGGTCAGCGCGACCATGGCCAGCGCGATGTTCTCGACCTGCGTGAAGATCGTCGCCCTGGCCTGGGCGACCTCGGCGAAGGTCATCGGCGCGCCCGCGCTGTAGCGCGCCAGCAGGGTGCGGATCTCCTCCAGCCCGTCCTTGTCGTCCATGCTCACCAGGACCGCCGCCAGGCCGAGCCCCTCGGTGGAGACGGACGTGCCGACAAGGGGAAGCAGCTTGTCGATGGTTAGCGGATTGTCGGCCTCGACGACCCGGTCGAAGGCGCCCGACACCGCCTGCGCGCCCGCCGGGCACCGCCCGAGCGCGGGGTAGCGGGCCAGGCTCGCGCAGTCCACGGCCGTGCTGGGCGGCGGCGGGCCGTCGCCGGCCAGGTGCTCCTCCGCGCCGCGCGGCAGCGCGTAGATCGGCAGCACCTCCAAGCCCCGATGCGCCCGCAACCGCGCGAGCAGCTCCGCCCCCGCCTGCGGCGACAGCCCGCCGCGCCCGGGATCCGGGGCGAGGGGCGCGCGCAGCACGTCGGTGAGCGCGCCGCCCGCCACCGCCCGCTGGCCCGAGACCACGGCCGGGACGATGCCCGCGATCGCCGTCCCCATGAACACCGCCAGCACGAGCCCGCTCACCGACCGGAACGCGGCCCGCGAATCGGCCGCCAGCCGCTGCGCGGCCAGCAGGGTCGCCGCGCCGCCCGTCAGCCGGGCGGCGAGCCGGGCCGCCAGCATCGTCAGCCAGGGGCCCGCCAGGACCAGCCCGGCCATGACCAGCGCCAGGGCCGCCCCCGCCAGAACGGGATCCGGCTCGCGCCCGCCGCCCTGGAACGCCGGGCCGGCGAACAGGGCCGGCCCCGCCAGCAGCGGGATCACCCGCCAGGCCCTCGGCGGGCGGGCGGCGGCCTTCCTCGCGACGCCGAGCGGGGAGATCCGCACGCGGCGCAGCGACCACAGGGCCGAGCCGCCCGCCAGCAGCGGGACCCCCGCGAGCACGGCCGCGTACTGCCAGGGCGCGGGCGTGACCAGGCCGGGGAAGAAGCGGGAGCCGGTGACCTCGATCAGCGCCACGGCCGGGCGGACGAGCTGGAACAGCGCGGCGCCGAGCAGCGCCCCCAGCAGCGCGCCGAGCGCGGCCTCCACCGCGGCCAGCACGCCGACCTGCCGGGACGTCCCGCCCGCCAGCCGGATCGCGGCGAACCGCGCCTCCCGCCTGGCCGCGGCCAGCCGGGTCGCGGTGTTCACCAGCACCAGCAGCGGGACGAGCAGGCCGATCGCGGCGACGGCGAAACCGAAGCGGTAGAGGCCGCTGTCGTCGTCGCGCAGGGACGCCTCCGGCGCCGTCTCCACTGCGTCCACCTGCCGCGTGCCGACCAGGGCGGCGACCTCCTCCGGCGTCCTGCCCACCACGACGACCAGCTCGTCGGGGCCGGACAGCGCCGCCTGGCCGATGGTCCCCGCGCGGGCGCCGGGGAAACGATCGGCGAGCTGCCCGCGCGGCACCGCGTCCAGCAGCTCGCCCAGCGCGGGCGAGACGTAGAGCTGACCCGGGGCGGGCATGCGCGCCAGGCCGGGGACGACCGGAGCCTGCGCGCCCAGCGCGGCGGCGTCCAGGCGCTTGATCGTGCGGCCCGCGTAGTAGTCCTCGTGGTAGTTCCACAGCGCGCCGGTGGCGGTCGCGTCGAGGACCCAGCCGCTGGGGGCGGTGCCGGTGGTGCACTCCCAGCAGGGGCGGGCCGTGGTGGACTCGAAGGCGTTGAACAGCGACAGCGTGGTGAGCAGCACCGTGACGCCGATCGCCACGCCGGTCACGATCAGCGCCAGCCTGGCCGCCGCCTCCCTGCCGCCGCGCAACGACAGCCGCAGCCCCAGCAGGATCATCGAACGACCTCACCGGCACAGGCGCTGTTCCGCTCCGCGTAGGGGTCGGTGAGGCGGCCGTCCCGTACGATCACCTCCCGGTCGGCGAAGGCGGCCACCCTGGCGTCGTGGGTCACCACGATCACCGTCGTGCCCTCCTCCCGCGCCAGCCCGACCAGCAGCTCCATGACCTGCTCACCGGCCAGCGAATCGAGCGCCCCCGTCGGCTCGTCAGCGAACAGCACCCGCGGCCCCGTCACCAGCGCCCTGGCGACCGCCACCCGCTGCGCCTGCCCTCCCGACAACTCACTGGTACGCCGCCCGCCCAGCTCTCCCAGCCCCAGCCGCTCCAGCCACTCACCGGCCCGCCCGTAGGCCTCCTTGCGCCTGGTCCGCCCCAGCAACATCGGCAGGGCGACGTTGTCGGCCACGGTCAGCTCCGGCACGAGCTGCCCGAACTGGAACACGAACCCGAACGCGGTCCGCCGCAGCTCGGTGCGCCGGGCGTCGCTCATCGTGTCCAGCCGATCGCCCCGGAACCACACCTCGCCGCTGTCGGGCGTGAAGATCCCGGCCAGGCAGTGCAGCAGCGTCGACTTCCCCGCCCCACTGGGACCCATGACCGCGACGATCTCCCCGGCCCCCACCGCCAGATCGGCCTCACGCAACGCCGGAGTGCGCCCGTAGGAGCGGCTGAGCCCGCGCGCTTCGATGATCACTGCTCACGCACCATGGCCGCCAGCGCCCCCAGCCGCGCCTGCGTGACATCGATCCACCGCAGATCCGCCTCCAGATGGAACATGCCGTGGTCGGCCAGCAACGCGTCGGTCAGCGAGCCCGTCCGCTTGATCTGCGTGAACTCCCGCATCCGCCGCAGATGCGTGGCCCGCTGCAGATCCAGGTAACCCGCCGCGTCCCGCCCCAGCATCAGCGCCAGCACGACCTTCGTGAACAGCACCGTCTGCAGGTACGGCTCCGCCGCCACCGGCTCCGCCAGCCACACCTCCACCTCCCGCGTGCCCAGCGGGGTGATGGCGTACCGCTTGCGGTCGGGGCCGTCACCCGGCTCGCTCTGCCCGGCCGTGACCTTGCCGTCCCTGGCCAGGCGGCCGAGGGTGGAGTACACCTGGCCGAAGGGGAGGGGTTTGCCCTGGCCGAAGAAGGTGTCGTAGTCGCGCTTGAGGTCGTAGCCGTGGCTGGGCTCGCGTTCGAGCAGGCCTAGCAGCGCGAGAGGAACGCTCATGACGGCCGACTATACACCGGGGGTATAGATCGGAACCCCACGGCTTGTTCGGCGCGTATCACATAGATGAATGTCGATGAGCTGCGGGCGGCGCTCGCGGCCACGGATGTCGATCCGTGCATGTACTGCGTTCTGGAGAAGCCGGATGACTGCCAGTGGGTCCTGCGTAGACAAGGCAAGGTGTGGTTGACGTTCTGGATGGAAAGAGGCCGCAAGTTTCATCTCGAGCGGTTCAAGACGGAGAGCGCCGCATGCGAATACTTTTACAACCAGGTCACGAACCGGGCCTTCTGAACCGCATCAGCGGTCCGGAAGGCGGGCCACGACGGTTCAGGGCTTGAGATACCTGTGCGCCCACTCCTCGAACGAGGTGAGCGGGATGCCGAGCGCCCGGGCGTACTCCGGCCGGGCCGGCTGGCCGACCACGTTGAGGAACTCGTGGGAGGTGACGGCGTACAGCGGCATCCCGGCGGCGGTGGCCTCCTCCACGGTCATGTCCGGGGCGGTCAGCGGGGTGCCGAAGGCGCTGGACAGGATCTCGGCGATCCGCGTCATCGGCAGGTGGTCGCCGGCCAGTTCCAGCTCGACCTCGTGGAAGCGCTCCGGGGCGGCGATGGCCGCGGCGGCCGCCGCGCCGATGTCGTCGGACGCGATGAGGGAGAGGTGGGTGCCGGGCTTCAGCACGGTCGCCAGGCCGCCCTCGACTCCGCGGGGGAGCAGGTAGGCCAGGGACGGGAGGAAGTTCTCCATGAAGAAGCCCGGCTTGATGATCGTCCAGTGGGTGAAGCCGGCCGCGCGCACCCGGTCCTGGGCGCCGGTCTTCGGGGCGTAGACGCGCTCCATCGGCGCCCACCGGCCCTCGGCCCAGCCGGGGGCCTCGGTGTGCCGGCCCGCGCCGGAGACGGAGGTGTGCACGAACTGCGGCACGCCGGCCGCCCGGGCGGCTTCGATGAGGTTGACGGCCTGGGCCAGCTCGCCCTCGAAGCTGTAGGCGCCGTCGATGATCGGCGGCATCTGCACGGAGAAGACGGCCCGGGCTCCCGACACGGGGCCGGTCAGGGAGCCGGGGTCGTTCAGGTCGCCGACGGCCAGCTCCGCGCCGAGGGCCTCGACCGCCTTCGCGCGGTCGCTGCCGGGGTCGCGGACCAGGGCCCGGACGGGGATGCCGGACGCGAGCAGGGCGCGGGCGGTGGCGCCGCCCTGCCGCCCGGTGGCGCCGGTGACCAGGACGGGGGCGTTGTCAAGGGGCATGGGGATCTCCAAGCGTCGTAAACGGCGGGGCCCGCCGTTTATCTTCCGGTAAGATACGGCGGACCCCGCCACTTAGCAAACGTGAGGTGATGCGATGCCCGTCCAGCGCGCGGACGCACGGCGCAACTACGCGCTGCTGCTCGCCGTCGCCAAGGAGGCGATCGCCGAGTACGGCCCCGACGCGTCCCTGGAGCAGATGGCCCGCACGGCGGGAGTCGGATCCGCGACCCTGCGCCGGCACTTCCCCAGCCGTCAGGCGCTGCTGGAGGCGGTCTTCCGCGAGCAGGTCGACAGCCTGTGCGCCCTCGCCCGCGACCTGACCGCCGGGCCCGACACCAGGGCCGCGCTGCTGGAATGGCTGAGCGCCGTCACCGCGGCCACCGCCACCATCAGGGGGCTGGCCATCGCGCTGACCCGCGAGCAGGCGGGCGACCCCGACGCGGGCGAGCCCTGCTGCACCGCGCAGCTCACCGAGGCCGGCGCCCCCCTGGTACGCCGCGCCGCCGACGCGGGCACGCTGACGCCAGGCGTGACCATCACCGACCTGCTCACCCTGATCACCGGCATCGCCCTGGCCTCCGAACACCACCCGCGGGCCGCCGCCGAGGCGCAGCGGCTGCTCGGCCTGGCCGTCAGGGGAGTCAGCCCGCCCCGCGAGTGACCGGAGTGACAGCGGAGCGCTGTGTGGTCGCGCGGTCGCTAAATGGAGCGTTCCGACGAGTCGAGGGCGGCGGCGACGGCGTCCTCGACCCGCTCGTGCACCGGGAGGTGCGCCACCACGCCCGTGATCTCGAACAGGCGGGCCGGCAGCGGCTGCACGCCCGCGAGATGCACGACGCCGCCCGCCCGCAGGCAGTCGGTGGCGCACTTCAGCAGGACGTGCAGGCCCGAGCTGTCCATGAACGGCACCCCGGACAGGTCGAACACCAGCCGCTCCGCGGGCGCCGCCCTGGCCTCCTGGAGGTAGGTCTCAAGGTCAGCTCGGTTGGTGGCGTCCATCTCACCGGTCACAGCGATCACCGTGACCCCGGGCAGGTGCTGGTGCGCCAGCGTCAATGGCGGCATCTGCGGATTCACCGCGCCCGCCGGCGGAACTTGACCATCAATGAAGGATAGACCGCCGGAGTCGTCGGCGATATCCCGGTTTTTGCTGGTGTGATGGCGGATCCGTGCCACCCGTGCGCCGGGAGGTGAGCGGGATGCGGGTGGTCAGCGTCGCCCGGGCGGGGTCAGCCGTGCGCGTCCGACAACCGGCGCGCTTCGTCGGCCCACCCGGCGAGGAACATCATGGTGGCGCCGCGTTCCCCGAAGAGGCGGGCGGCCTCCACGGTCGCCTGGCCGCCGTACCCCACAGGCTGCCGATCGAGGTGCCGCAACATGCGCGGCACCAGCCAGTCGTACTTGACCGCAGAGGCGCAGACGGCCAGCCGCACCAGCCGCTCGTGTCCCCGCCACCCGGCCTCGCGCAGCCCGCGCAGGTACCCGCCGCACACGGCCGCGTCCAGCTCGGGCAGCCGCGCGGCCGGCACGTACAGGTCGAAGACGCTGTCGGGGACGTAGTTGCCGACGTCCTCCCCGAGCGCCCCGTCGCCCGCGAACGCCCAGTCGAGCAGCACGATCCCGCCGTCCGCGTCCTGCACCGCGTTGCTGGGCCACAGGTCGAGATGGCACAGCGCCCGGGGCAGCGACTCCAGGACGGACAGGAACCACTCCCGGTCGCGGTGCAGGCGCAGTAGCTCGGCGCGCAGGCCGGGCGGGAAGTGCTCGGCGAGCAGGGGGTGCCGCCAGGTGGCGTCGTCCTCCGAGCAGGCCGTGGCGCTCGATCGTCCAGGCGGTGGCGAACTGCCCGGGCACGTCCTCCAGCCACAGGGCGAGGTCGCCGTCGTCCCGCTCGACCAGCTCCAGCAGGCGCGGGGCGCGCACGCCGGAGCCCGACCACACCGACGGCAGGCCGGTGGCGTAGACGTCGGCCTCCCTGCGCCAGTAGTTCCAGTGCCGCGGGTCGGTCGCGCTCTCCCACCCCTCCTGGCCGTCCTTGCGCCTGGTCAGCACCTTGAGGACGGCGGAGCGGCGCTCCGTGCGCACCCGCCAGATGCCGCCGGTGACGGCGTTCATGGCGTTGTGGGTCAGCGGCTCCACCGCGGTGGCCGGGCCGCCGAGCACCCGGACGATCTCCTCGTCCATGCGGGAGGTCAGAGCTGGAGGGCGTGGTCGAGCAGCGACTGCAACGTGACGGCCCCCACCAGCCCGTCCGCGTCCATCACCGCCACCAGCGGGCTGCGCGTACGGGCCATCAGCGCCGCCAGCTCCAGCACCGTCGCCTTCGAGTCGGTCACCGGCAGCTCGCGCGGCTGCTCCGGCAGGCACTCCCGCACCGTCTTGCCGCCGAGCCGGTGCAGGAACCGGTCCGCGTGGGCCTCGTCCACCACCCGGGCCAGCGCGGGATCGTCCTGGCAGTACGGCGGCACCGCCAGCCGCAGCACCTGCGTGCCGGGCAGGATGCTGAGCGGACGGCCGTCGTCGTCGACCAGGATGAGCCCCGGCAGGTCGCGGTCGGCCAGCAGCCTGGCCGCCTCCAGCGCGGGGGTGTCGAGGGTGACCGTCGGGAAGTCGACGGCCAGGTCGCGTGCGCGCATCGATCGCCTCCGATCACCAGCGTAGCCGTCACCAGGCCCCGGCGAGCGCCCGCCGCCCGTTGGGGAGCCGGCGCCTACGGCAGTTCGGCGAAGCGTTCCACCTGTTCCGTCCGCCCCGACACCAGCACGATGTCCCCGTACGTCAGCTCGGTCTCCGCCGTGGCATAGGTGAACTCCTCCCCAGGCGGCTTCACGGCCACGATCGTCACCCCGTACTTACGCCGCAGATTGGACCTCCCGAGCGGAACCCCCACGTACTCCTTCGGCGGGCTGGTCTTGGCGATGGCGAAGTCCTCGTCCACCTGCATGTAGTCGAGCATCCGCCCCGACACCAGGTGCGCGACCCGCTCGCCCATGTCGTGCTCGGGAAAGACCACGTGGTGGGCCCCGATGCGGCTGAGGATGCGGCCGTGCTGGGTGCTGACGGCCTTGGCCCAGATGTCGTTGATCTCCAGCTCGACCAGCAGCGAGGTGGCCAGGATGCTGGCTTCGACGTCGCTGCCGACGGCCACCACCGCCTGGTAGAAGTCGGGCACGCCGAGCTGGCGCAGCGCCTCCATGTCGGTGGCGTCGGCGGTGGCGATCTGGGTGATCTGGCCCGCCAGGCTCTGGGTGATCTTGGGACGGTGGTCGATGGCCAGGACCTCGGCGCCGCGCCGGGTGAGCTCCAGCGCCAGCGAGGTGCCGAACCGGCCCAGGCCGATGACGACGACCGGATCGCCCTTGTACTCAACCAACGATGACACGCTCCTCGGGTAGCTCGTAGTGCCGGGCGCGCCTGTTGAGTGCGAGGGCGGAGCCCAGGGTGAGTGGGCCGATCCGGCCGATGAACATGAGGACGACCAGCAGCAGGTGGCCGGCCGTGCCGACGTTCGCGGTGATGCCGGTGGACAGGCCCGCCGTGCCGAACGCCGCGACCACTTCGAACAGGACCTGGTCGAGACTGTACGGGGTGAGCGCGAGCAGCGTGTACGTGGCCAGCCCCACGATCGTCACCCCCAGGGCGGTGATCGTGACGGCCTGCCGCTGCGCGGTGTCGGGGAGGCTGCGGTGCCCGATGTTCACCCGTCCCTCGCCGCGCAGCTCGGCCCACACGACGAAGGCCAGCAGCCCGACGGTGGTGACCTTGATGCCGCCGGCGGTGCTCGCGCTGCCGCCGCCGATGAACATCAGCAGGTCGGTGGTGAGCCAGCTCGACGGCTGCATCTGGGAGATGTCGAGGGTGTTGAACCCGGCCGAGCGCGGCATGACGGCGGCGAAGAAGGCGGCCAGCACCTTGCCGCCCTCGTCGAGCGGCCCGAGCGTCCTGGGGTTGCGCCATTCGATCATGAGGAAGGCCAGGGTGCCGAGCAGCAGCAGGACGGCCGTCACCCACACCGTGATCTTCGTCAGGACGGTCCACCTGCGGGGGTGCCGCCAGGAGCGGGCCAGCTCGAAGACCACGGGGAAGCCGAGCCCGCTGACGATGCTGGCGATCGCCACGGTCAGGCAGATCCACCCGTCGGACACGAACCGCATGAGGCTGTCGGGCCACAGCGCGAACCCGGCGTCGTTGAACGCGCTGATCGCGTGGAAGACGCCCAGGTAGAGTGCGCGGCCGAACGGCTCGTCGTACCCGGTGAAGAAGCGGGTGGTGAGCACGGCGGCGGCGACCGCCTCGCACGCCAGGCTGAACAGGACCACCTTGCGCAGGACGTGCCGCACGTCGCTCATGCTGAGCGTCTTGGTCTCGGCCTGCACCACGATCTTGGCGCGCAGGCCTAACCGGCCGGAGACGAGCAGCGTGAAGATGGTCGCCATCGTCATGATCCCCAGGCCGCCCACCTGGACCAGCCCGGCGATCACCAGCTCGCCGAACACCGACCAGTGCGACTCGGTGTCGACGAGGGCCAGCCCCGTCACGCAGACGGCGGACGTCGCGGTGAACAGCGCGGCCACCCAGCCCGCCGACTCGCCGGTGGTGGTGGCGATCGGCAGCGCGAGCAGGCCCGTGCCGACGGCGACGGTCAGCCCGAACGCGGCGACCACGACCTGCGCCGGGTGCCGCAAGCGCGAGGTGAGCGGCGTCAGCACCCCCATCACCGCACCTCGCGGCGGCGGCGCCGACACCCGCCAGCTCGGCCACGCATCCGCGAACGCCTCCCCCGACCATCCGACCGGCGGTCCTCGCCGACCGGACTTCCCGGCGCACTACCGTAACAGGCAGCGTGGCCGCCGGCGTACCTACGCCTTCTTGACGGGCAAGCTACCTGATGGCGGCGGTTACTTGAGCGGGTCGTGACCCCAGTTCATGAGCGAGTAGCGCCACCGGGTGTCGGTCACGTCCCCGGAGGGACGCTGGGCGAGGTGGCGGTGGACGTAGCCGACGACCTTGTGCATGTGCGCGTAGTCGCCGTCCGACCGGTCGGACTTCTTGCCCTGCAGCAGCTTGATGATCTTACGGCCGGACTCGTGGCCCACCGACTCGCCGCCGTCGTCCTTCTGCCCGACGGACTTCGACTCGTCGGTGGCCAGCCAGTGTTCGAGCTCCTTCGCGGTCATGTTCACGGCCTTGCCGAACTCGTCCGCGATGGTCTTCTTCTCGTTGTCGGAGGAGGTCATTTGCCGCCCTTGCGGAGCGCGGACGGCTTGTGCACGGCCTTGCCGCCGCTCTTGTCGCTGCGCACCACGTACTGCGGATCCTCCGGGGAGGCGGCGACCGTGCGCCCGCCCTCCTTCTGCCGCTTGGTGACCTTCTTCTCGACCCTGCCCTTGGCGGTGGAGCCGTGGCTCTTCCAGGAGACCTCGTCGCCAGGCGAGAGGTCCTTGTCGTTCTTCTTCTTGGTCATGTCGAGCCGCGCTACCCGCCGCGCCGCCCGGCAGCCGCCGGCCGCCGATTCTTTACCGCAGCGAGCCGAAGAACTCGCGCAGCTCCGTGACCAGCACGTCCGGCGTCTCCAGCGCCGCGAAGTGACCGCCGCGGCCGAACTCCGTCCAGCGCACCACGTGGTGCGTGCGCTCGGCCAGCGGACGCACCGAGAAGTCCGTCGGGAACACCGCCACCGCCGTCGGCACGGTCCCGCGCTCCACCGGCCGCCACATGGCCGCGTCGTTGAACCGCTCGAAGTACGTGTGCGCCGACGACCCGGCCGTCTGTGTGAACCAGTAGACGCTCACGTCGGCGAGGATGCGGTCGCGGTCCACGGCGTCCTCGGGCAGCTCGGCGGCCGGGTCCGTCCAGTCCTTGAACCGCTCCACGATCCACGCGAGCTGACCGGCGGGGGAGTCGTGCAGCGAGGCGGCGATGGTCTGCGGGCGGGTGCCGTGCAGCCGCAGGTAGGCGCCCAGCTTCTCCTGCCATTCCGCCATCCCGGCCAGCCGGGCGCGCTCCGCCTCGGTCAGCGACCCCATCACCTCGGGGTGCGGGAACGTGAGCAGCGCGTTGACGTGCACCCCGAGCACCCGGCCTGGCGCGGCCCTGCCGACCAGCGGGGCGATGAACGCCGACACGTCGCCGCCCTGGACGCCGTACCGCTCGTACCCGAGCCGGGCCATCAGCTCCGCCATCGCGGCGGCCGTGCGCCCGTCGGTCCACCCGGCGCCGGGCAGCGGCCCGGAGAAGCCGTAGCCGGGCAGCGACGGGATCACCAGGTGGAAGGCGGGGCCGCCGTCCTGGCCCGGGTCCGTGAGCGGGCCGATCAGGTCGAGGAACTCGATCACCCCGCCGGGCCAGCCGTGCAGGAGCAGCAGCGGGACGGCGTCCCGCGCGGCCGAGCGGACGTGCAGGAAGTGCACGTCCGCGCCGTCCACGGTGGTGGTGAACTGCGGGTACGCGTTCAGCGCCGCCTCCTGGGCGCGCCAGTCGAAGCCGTCGGACCAGTACTCGGCCAGCGGCCGCAGGTAGCTGGTGGGGACGCCGCGCTCCCAGCCGGTGCCGGGCAGGTCGGGGGCCCAGCGCGTACGCCGGAGCCGGTCGCGCAGGTCGTCGAGCTGCTCCTGCGGGATGTCGATACGGTACGGCCGGATCTGCGGGCTGTTCGTCATGTCCGCGACAGTAGAAGTGAATGGTGACAGGTTCCGGCACCGATTCCAGGCCAGAATGGTGCCATGTTGGAGACCTCGGCCCGGCTGCTCCGCCTGCTGTCGCTGCTCCAGTCGCGCAGGGACTGGACCGGCGCCGAGCTGGCCGGGCGGCTGCGGGTCGGCCTGCGCACGGTGCGGCGCGACGTCGAGCGGCTGCGCGAGCTCGGCTACCCCGTGGACGCCACCCCGGGAGTCGCCGGCGGCTACCGGCTCGGCGTCGGCGCCGCGCTGCCGCCGCTGCTGCTGGACGACGAGGAGGCGGTGGCCGTGGCCATCAGCCTGCGCACCGCCGCCACCGGCAGCGTCGCCGGCCTGGGGGAGGACGCGCTGCGGGCGCTGGCCAAGATGCAGCAGCTCCTCCCGTCGCGGCTGCGGCACCGGGTCGGCGCGTTCCAGGACGCCACCGTGGCGCTCACGGGAGCCGCCGCGCCCGAGGTGAACGCCGACCTGCTGACCGCCGTCGCCGCCGCCTGCCGCGACCACCGGCGGCTGCGGCTGCGCTACCGGGGGCGCGACGGCGTCTCGGAGCGGGAGGTGGAGCCGCACCGGCTGGTGCACACGCCGCGCCGGTGGTACCTGCTGGCCTGGGACGTGGGCAAGGACGGCTGGCGGACGTTCCGGGTGGACCGCGTCGAGGGGCCGCTCGGGCTGCCGGGCGCGCGCTTCACGCCCCGGCCGCTGCCCGAGCAGGACGCGGCGGCGTACGTGTCGCGCTCCATCACCTCGGCCCCGTACCGCTACCAGGCCCGCGTCCTGTTCCACGCGCCGCTGGAGGCGGTCGCGCCGCGCACCTCGCCGGGCGCCGGGCGGCTGGAAGCCCTGGACGAGCGGACCTGCCTGTTCCTGGCCGGCTCCAACTCGCTCGACGAGCTGGCCGTGCACGTCGCGGTCAAGGGCTTCGACTTCGAGGTGCTCGACCCGCCCGAGCTGGTGCCGCACCTGCGGGAAATCGCAGCGCGGATGGAGAGGGCGGCCGGGCATACTGAACGCCATGCCCGCTGACCTGCCCATGACCCTGGACGAGCTGATCGCCGCCGAACGGCGGGGGCGGCGCCTGAAATACCTGTACTTCTGGGGACATCAGCCCGCCGGTGACGGCGAGGTCGGCAAGGGCTGCCTGAGCCAGTGGTGGCCGGTCCCGTTCACCGAGGACGGGCACACGTTCGCCTCGGCCGAGCACTACATGATGGCGCACAAGGCGTGGCTGTTCGGCGACGAGGAGAACGCGGCCAAGGTGCTCGCCGTGCGGCATCCGAAGCAGGCCAAGGAGCTGGGCCGCGCCGTACGCGGCTTCGACCAGGCGACGTGGGAGAAGCGCCGCTTCGACATCGTCGTACGCGGCAACGTGGCCAAGTTCGGCCAGCACGCCGAGCTGGCGGGCTACCTGCTGGGCACCGGCGCGCGGATCCTGGTGGAGGCCAGCCCCGTGGACCGGGTGTGGGGCATCGGCCTGGCCGCCGACGACGACCGCGCCGCCTCGCCGCAGCGGTGGCAGGGCCTCAACCTGCTCGGCTTCGCTCTGATGGCCGCCAGAGCGGCCCTTCGGGACGGGTAGCCCGGCGACCTCTTCAGGTCCTTCAGGACGGGTAGCCCGGCAGGCTCTTCAGGCCCTTCAGGACGGGAAACGCAGGTAGCCGGGCGGCACGCTGTCCACCAGCCACACCCCGTTCTCACTGCGCATGAACGCGTGCCCGTCGGCGTGCATCACCCCCGCCGCCACCACCAGCACCACGGGCACGCCCCGCCGGGACCCCACCCGGGTGGCGGTCTCCCGGTCGGGCGACAGGTGCACGTGGTGGCGGTTCATCGGCCGCAGCCCCTCCCGCCTGATCGCCACCAGGAACCGCCCGACCGTGCCGTGGTAGAGCACCTCGGGCGGCTGCACGGCGGGCAGCCCCAGGTCCACCGGCACCGAGTGCCCCTGGCTGGCCCTGATCCGGCCGGCCTCGATCGCGTACCGGCGCTTGTCGTTGGCCGCGACCACCTCGCGCAGCTCCTCGGAGGTGATCGGGAACCCGTGCGCGGCGGCGGCCCGCAGCAGCTCCTCCACCTCCACCCAGCCGCCCGCGTCGAGGGTGAGGCCGATGCGTTGCGGGTCGTGCCGCAGGTGCCTGGAGAGGTACTTGGAAACGCGAATCATGCGACGTTCGTCCATCAAGGGTCATGGTGCCGTTTGTGACGTCGCTTCGCGACTCCGCCATAGCGGACATTCAGGACACACTTGGCGTTTCATTGGGGCTCCGGGGAGCCGGCTCGGGTAAGGGCCGGGCATGGACACCCAGGTCAGCACGCCCGTCACCCATCCGCCCGCGCCGCGCGAGATCGACGTCGAGACGCTGCGCCGGCGGCTGGAGGAAGCCGTGGACGGGGAGGTCCGCTTCGACACGGGCAGCCGCGCCGCCTACTCCACCGACGCCTCCAACTACCGGCAGGTCCCGATCGGCGTGGTGGTGCCGCGTCATCTCGACGCCGGGGTGGCGGCGGTGGCCGTGTGCCGGTCCAGGGACGTGCCCGTGCTGTCGCGCGGCGGCGGCACCAGCCTGGCGGGTCAGTGCTGCAACGCGGCCGTGGTCATCGACTGGTCCAAGCACTGCGGCCAGGTGGAGTCCGTGGACGTGCCGGGCCGGCGGATCGTCGTGCAGGCCGGGGCGGTGCTCGACCAGGTCAACCACGTGCTGGAGCCCGACGGGCTGATGGTCGGGCCCAAGCCGTCCAGCCACCGCGCCTGCACCATCGGCGGCATGGTCGGCAACGACTCGTGCGGGGCGTCCGCGCAGGCGTACGGGAAGATGGCCGACTCCGTGCTGCGGCTGGAGATCCTCACCTACGACGGCGTGCGCGCCTGGGTGGGGCCGACCGGCGCCGACGAGTACGCCCGCATCCAGGCCGAGGGCGGCCGCCTGGCCGAGATCTACCGGCAGCTTCGCGACCTGCGCGACGACACCATGGAGCTGGTCCGCACCCGCTTCCCCCGGCTGGAGCGGCGCGTGTCCGGCTACAATCTGGACCAGCTCCTGCCCGAGAACGGCTTCAACCTGGCCCGCGCCCTCGTCGGCAGCGAGGGCACGCTCGTGACCGTGCTGCGCGCCGAGCTGTCCGTGGTGCCGCGCCCCGCCACCAGGGCGCTGGCCGTCCTCGGCTTCCAGGACATCTTCGCCGCCGCCGACGCCGTCCCCTCCGTGGCCGCCCACCGGCCGCTGGCGCTGGAGGCCATGGACGACACGATGTACCGGCTCGCCCGCGCCGAACGCCCCGGCGACCCCGCGCTGCGCGACCTGCCGCCGGGCGCCGGATGGCTGCTGGTGCAGTTCGGCGGCGAGACTGCCGACGAGTCGCGGCAGCGGGCCGAGGACATGATGCGCGACCTGTGCCGCGGCGACGGCAGGCCGCCGCCGTCGCACGCCTTCCTGGGCGACCCGGCCAGGGAGGACGAGCTGTGGCGGCTGCGCGAGTCAGGGCTGGGCGTGGAGGCGTACCCGCCGACCGGGCGGCAGACCTACGAGGGCTGGTCCGACGCGGCCGTCCCGCCCGAGCGGCTGGGCGCCTACCTGCGCGACTACGACCGGCTGCGGCACCGCCACGGCTACGCCCACTCCGCCCTGTACGGCCACTTCGGGCAGGGCTGCGTGCACGGCAGGCTCCCGCTCGACCTGCACACCGACGACGGGATCGCCACCTACCGCAGGTTCGCAGAGGAGAGCGCCGACCTGGTCGCCTCCTACGGCGGATCGTTGTCCGGCGAGCACGGCGACGGGCAGGCGCTGGCCGAGCTGCTGCCCCGGATGTTCGGCGAGGCCGTGGTGGAGGCGTTCGGCCGGTTCAAGGCCGTCTTCGACCCCCGCGACCGGATGAACCCCGGCAAGGTCGTCCACCCGCACCGCCTCGACCAGAACCTCGCCCAGCGGCACTTCTACCCCCTGGAACCCAGGGAGACGTTCTTCGACTACCCCAACGACCACGGACGTTTCGGGCACGCCGCCACCCGCTGCGTCGGCACCGGCAAATGCCGCAAGCACACCTTCGAGGGCGGCGTCATGTGCCCCAGCTACCGGGTCACCCGCGAGGAGGAGCACTCCACGCGCGGGCGGGCCAGGCTGCTGGAGGAGATGGTGCGCGGCGAGCTGATCGCCGACGGCTGGCGGTCGGAGGCCGTACGCGACGCGCTCGACCTCTGCCTGTCCTGCAAGGCCTGCCGGGCCGAATGCCCGGTGAACGTGGACATGGCGACGTACAAGGCCGAGTTCCTCGCCCACCACTACCGGCACCGGCTGCGCCCTGCCGCCCACTACTCGATGGGGTGGCTGCCGCTGTGGGCGGCGCTCGCCTCGGCCGCCCCGCACGTCGTGAACGCCGTCACCCAGACACCCGGCCTGGCGCGGCTGGTCAAGCTCCTCGCCGGGGTCTCCGGACGGCGGGCGCTGCCGCGCTTCGCGGGGGAGCGGTTCACCGATTGGTTCAAGGGACGCGGCGTCGTCGGGCCCGGCACGCGCGGACGCGTCGTGCTGTGGGCCGACACCTTCTCCAACAACTTCGACCCCCGCGTCGCCCGCTCCGCGGTGGAGGTGCTGGAGGCCGCCGGGTTCGAGGTGCACGTGCCGCCCGTGACGCTGTGCTGCGGGCTGACCTGGATCAGCACCGGGCAGCTCGGCATCGCCCGCAAGGTGCTGGCACGCAGCGTCAACGCGCTGCTGCCGTGGGCCGAGGCGGGCGTGCCGGTGGTGGGGCTGGAGCCGAGCTGCACCGCCGTGTTCCGCTCCGACGCGCCCGAACTGCTCAACACGGCGCAGACGCGGCTCGTGTCCGAGCGCACGCTGACGCTGTCGGAGCTGCTGGAGCAGCGGGCGCCCGACTGGCGGCCGTCCTCCTCCGGCGGGTCGGTGCTGGCCCAGGTGCACTGCCACCAGAGCGCCGTCATGGGGTACGACGCCGACCGCGCCGTCCTCGCCCGGTTCGGCTTCCGTACACGGGTGCTCGACTCGGGGTGCTGCGGGCAGGCCGGGAACTTCGGGTTCGAACGGGAGCACTACGACGTGTCGGTGGCCTGCGCCGAGGAGGGGCTGTGGCCTGCCGTGCGGGCGGCCGGCGAGACGGAGGCCATCCTCGCCGACGGCTTCTCGTGCCGGACCCAGATCGGGGCCTCGCGGAGCGGCCGCGAGGGCCGCCACCTCGCCGAGATCCTGGCCGCCGCCCTCACCCGCCCCCACTGAGCCCGCCTCGCGCGGGGTGGTGCGGCAGGGCTGTTCGGCGTGTACTCAGAACCGGCTCGTCCACTTGTACCAGGCCCCGCCGATGCGCTCGTAGCCAGTGTGGCTCTCGTCGGGCGGCATCCCCGCCGGGCTCCACGCGAACCCGAACCGGTCGAGGAACCCGCTGTCCCGCACCAGGAACTGGGCCCCGCCCCCCTCGATCGCCTCGGCGTTCTGCAGCGGGAACAACCCCACCCACTGGCTCTCGCGGACGCCGTCAGGCTGGCTCGCCACCGTCCGGGCGTAGCGTTCCAGGCTCGACTCCGAGAGCGCGAACCGGGCGCTGAACGGCAGGTCCGTGTACGCCATCGCGATGACACTGACCCCCAGGATCGGGGCCGCCGCCCACCGGACCCAGTGCCGGCGCAGCCCCGCCCGGCCGTCACGGCGCGCGAGGGCGACGGCGAGGCGGACCGTCCAGACGATGATCGTGCCGAGCGCCAGGGGGATGGTGAGTGCCAGCAGCCTGAACGGGCCTCCGCCCGGCAGGCTCAGGCTGTTGACCAGGACCAGCCAGACGGCGGCGACGAAGCCCAGCAGCCACCACCCCGGCGGGCGGGCCAGCGTCCGGAGGAGCGCCGGTAAGGCGGGCGTTGACGCGGCGTCACCCGCGGCAGGCCCGGAAACCCCTCCGGCAGGCCCGGAAACCCCTGCGGCGGGCCCGGAAACCCCTGCGGCAGACACTGAGGCGCCCGCCGCCTGCCCTGTCACGTTTTCCGGCATGCCTGACCCTACCGTGATCACCCGCACCCGAGCCGGCGCTCACCCGTCCAGGCTCAGGGAGAGCCGCCGCGCCAGGCCCGTGTTCCTGCGGTGCCCCAGCCGGTGCACCGCCAGCTCCAGCGCCTCCCGCTGCCCCACCAGCACCACCCACGCCTTGGCCCGCGTCACCAGCGTGTACAGCAGCTTGCGGCGCAGCATGATGCCGCCGGACTCGGCCACGATCGGCGCCACCACGAACGGGTACTCGCTGCCCTGCGACCGGTGCACGCTGATCGCGTACGCGTGGGTCAGGTCGTCGAGCTCGTCGAAGCCGTAGCGCACGCTCTCCCCGTCGTCCGTGCGGATGTCGATCACGCGCTCCTCCCGCACCACCGCCGTCACCGTGCCCGTCTCCCCGTTGAAGACCCCTTTGTCGTAGTTGTTGCGGATCGGCATCACCCGGTCGCCCACCCGGAACACCGTCGCTCCCGACCAGTGCTCGGGCTTGTCGTCGGCGGCCGGGTTGAGCTGGTCCTGGATGAGCCGCCCGAGCGCCGTGGCGCCCGTGTCGCCCTTGCGCATAGGGCACAGCACCTGCACCTGGGCGGGCTCGACGTCCTGTTTGCGGGGGATGGCGACCATCGCCAGGTGGGCCACGCGCCGCGCCACCTGCTCGGGGTCGTCGAGCTCCTCGAACCAGAACCCGCCGCCGCCCGGCACGGCGGGCAGGCGGCCCGCGCGGATGCGGTGGGCGGCGTCGATGATGCCGCTGCCGCCCGCCTGCCGGAAGACGTGCGTGAGCTGGACGCGCGGGATGGACGTCACGCGCAGCAGGTCGGCCAGGACGTCGCCGGGCCCGATGCTGGGGAGCTGGTCGCCGTCGCCGATGAGCAGCAGGTGGCTGCCGGGCCGGACCGCCGAGGTGAGCCGGGTGGCCAGGTGCAGGTCGAGCATGGACGCCTCGTCCACCACGATCAGGTCGGCCTGCGCGGGACGCTCGTCGAACAGCGTCTCGGGGTCGGGGTCGGGCTGCTGGGCGAGCATGCGGTGCACGGTCATCGCGGGCAGCCCGGTCAGCTCCGACAGCCGTTTGGCGGCCTTGCCGGTGGGGGCGGTCAGCGTCACCGAGCCGCCCGCGGCCCGCACCGTGGTGGCGATGGACCTGACCGTGTGGCTCTTGCCGCACCCGGGGCCGCCGGTGATGATCGAGACAGTGCTGGTCAGCGCCATGGTGACGGCGGCGCGCTGGTCGTCGTGCAGGTCCGGGTCCTCGCGGTAGGCGCGCAGCGGCAGCGTGGAGCGGGCCCGCAGCAGCGCCGTGAGCTGGGCGGTGAGCGCCACCTCGCGGCTGTGCACGTGCTTGGCGAACGCGACCACCTGCCCCGGCTGGTCGGGCGAGGCCTCCACGACGAGCCGCCGGTCGGCCGCCAGCGCGTCGATCATCGGCCGCACCGCCTCCTGATCCAGCTCGATCATCTCCGCGGCCTCCCTGACCAGGGTGGACACCGGCAGGAAGCAGTGGCCGTCGCGGCTGCCCGCCGCCTCCAGCCGGTCGAGCAGCGCCGCCTTGATCCGCTGCGGGCTGCGCTCGGGCACCCCCGACTGCAGGGCGATCCGGTCGGCGATCCGGAACGCGATGCCCCTGACCCGCCCGATCAGCCGGTACGGGTCGGTGGCGAGCACCTCGTCGGCGTCCTTGCCGAACACCTGGTAGATCTTGGCGGCCAGCAGCGGGCTGACCCCGAGCCCCTGCAACGTCACCATGAGCGCGGCGATGGCCTTCTGCTCCTGCCACGCCAGCACGATCTGGCCCTGCCGCTGCGGCCCGATGTTGACGACCTCGGTGAGCCGCTCGGGCTCGCCGTCGATGACCTTCAGCGTGGCCTCGCCGAAGTGGTCGACGATCGCGTACGCGAGCCGCGGCCCGATCCCCCTGATCAGCCCCGACCCGAGGTAGACGCGGATGGCCCGGACCGACGACGGCGTCACCCGCTCGCACCCGGTGACCGCGTAACGGCGGCCGTAGCGCGGGTGGCGGCTCCAGTCGCCGAGCAGCCGCAGCGTCTCGCCCGGCTGGATGCCCGCCAGCGCCCGGCCGGTGGCCACGAAGTCGGGCACGCCTTCCGCGCTCATGCGCGCGACGGTGTACTCGTCGTCGCGGACGTAGACGAGCTGCTCGACGGAGGCCTCCACACGGGAGATCAAACCATCCGCGACCGACAAACGCCTCACATGGCCGTCGGATACGTCTCCGGCTCCACGTCGCCCCACGGCTCGCCGTGCAGCGGATGCACCGCCCTGGTCTCGTCCAGCCACAGGAAGGCGTCGTAGCGGCGGCCGACGACCGTGGGCACGTAGTTGCCCCAGCGCTCCCGCTCGGGGTGGTAGACGACGCCGATCGCCCGGTGCCCCATCGGCTCGTCGTACCAGCCGGCCCGCAGGCCGGGCGGCGGCACCAGGAACAGCGCGTCCTGCCCGGGGAGCGCCTCGTGCAGGAACGCCTCCAGCGACGCGGGCCGGGCCGGCGGCACTCGCATGACGTGATGCCGGTCGCCCCACCGGCCGGCCGCGACGACCGTGCCGCGGTGCGTGCCGAAGCCGACGAGGACGGCGTCCTCGCGGTGGCGTTCGCGTACGAGCTGCCCGAGGTTCGTCATCCCGGCGGCGGCCATGTCGGTGGCGCGGGCGTCGCCGACGTGCGTGTTGTGCGCCCACACCACGCCTTTCGCCTGGTGGTGCCCGGCCAGCCGGTCCAGGGTGTCGGCCATGTGCACGTCCCTGATGTTCCAGGAGTCGGGGCCGCCGCGCACCATGGCCCGGTAGTAGCGTTCCGCGCCGGCCACGACCTCGGCGTTCTGCCGCACCCCGAACGCGTCGCCGCCCAGCTCGGACAGCAGGCGCACCACCTCGTCCTCACACGTGTCGGGGACCAGGCGGGTGGCCAGGCCGTACTGCTGCGGGTCGTGGCCGTAGGACTCGAAGCAGTACAGGGCCTCCATCACCGTGCCCATCCGCTCCGGCAGGTGGGCGGCGGCGTAGCGGCGGATGGCGCGCAGGGAGTCCCACAGGCTGTAGACGTCCAGGCCGTGGAAGCCGCAGCGCTCGCCGGGCGGGCGGCCGGCGTTCCAGTCGCGCAGCCGGCGGCAGAAGGCGACGACCTCCTCGTTGGCCCACATGAAGGTGGGCCAGCGCTCGAAGGAGTACAGCGCCTCGTACGGGTCGGCGCCGGTGGTGACGGCGCGGTCCACCCGCTCGCAGTCGGGCCAGTCGCCCTCGACGGCGACGAAGCCGAAGCCCTTCTCGGTGATCAGCCGGCGGGTCAGCTCCGCGCGCCAGGCGTAGAACTCGTGGGTGCCGTGGGTGGCCTCGCCGATCAGCACGAACCTGGCCTCGCCGACGCGCTCCAGCAGCGGGGTGAGGTCGCCGGGGCCGGCGAGCGGCAGCGCCGAGCGGCGCACCTCGTCGAGATTCGTCACCAGAGCACCTCCTCCGTGAGCGCCGGAAGCCAGAGGTTCGTCATGACTCCTCCTCGGCCAGCGCCGACAGGCACTCCCTGGCGAGCTGCAGCTCCTCGCGCACCTGCACCACCAGCACGGGCACGGCGGCTCCGCCCGCGCTGACCGGCCCGTCGTCGTGGCGGTTGCCCACGGCGGGCGGCTCGACGCCGAGCAGGCCGAGGCGGCGGCAGACGGCCTCGCGCACCTCGGGCTGGTCCCAGCCGATCTCCCCGGTGAACACCAGCGCGTCCACCCGCCGCAGCGAGGTGGCCGCGGCGGCGATCTCCCGGCTGACGCGGTGCGCGAACACGCCCAGCGCCAGCCGCGCCGCCTCGTCGCCGTCCCGCTCGGCCGCCACCAGCTCCCGCGTGTCCCCAGAACGTCCCCCCGACAGCCCCAGCAGCCCAGAACGGCGCTCCAGCCCCTCGGCCAGCTCCTTGAGCGTCAGGCGGCCAGGACCGAGCAACCAGACCAGCATGCCGGGATCCACGCTGCCCGAGCGCTTGCTCATGGGCAGCCCCTCCAGCGGCGTGAAGCCCATCGAGGTGTCCACGCTGCGCCCGCCCGACACGGCGGCCACCGAAGACCCGCCGCCCAGGTGCGCCAGCACCAGCTCCAGCTCGTTCGCCGGGCGGCCGAGCAGCTCGCAGGCGCGGTCCGCGGCCCAGGCGTACGACAGGCCGTGGAAGCCGTAGCGGCGCAGGCCGTACCGGTCGCGCCACTCGGCGGGAAGGGCGTACACGGCGGCCTCGTCCGGCAGCCCCGCGTGGAAGGCCGTGTCGGGGCAGAGCACGTGCGGCACGGCGGGGAGCTGCTCGCGCGCCGCCTCCAGCAGCGCCAGCGCGGGCGGCAGGTGCAGCGGCGCCAGGTCGGTGAGCGCGCGCAGCGCCTCGGCCGTCTCGTCGTCGGCCACCGCAGGCGAGCGCACCACGTCGCCGCCGTGCACCAGCCGGTGCGCGACCGCCCTGACGTCGCGGTCGAAGTGGCCGCCGAGGAACGCCGACAGCTCCTCCCTGGCCGAGCCGGGATCGACGGCGCGCTCGGAGTGCGCGCTGTCGAGCACGCTGCCCCCTTGTACGAGATCGAGGCGCAGACTCGACGACCCCGCGTTGACGGTGAGTATCGCCGCCGGCTCCACCTGCTCGTCCATGCGGCCCGGCTACCCCTCGTGATTCCGGCAAAACGGACGGATGCTCTTTGCCGCGGTCAGGGGTTGTCTCTCCGAGAGCTCGGGTAGTCGTGCGAAATGACTATCACCTTGCAGGTGAACGGCGTGCCGCGCACGGTGGACGTGGACCCGCGGATGTCGCTGCTCGACCTGCTGCGCGAAAGACTCGGGCTCATCGGCGCCAAGAAGGGCTGCGACCACGGCCAGTGCGGCGCCTGCACGGTCCTCATCGACGGGCGGCGGGCCAACGCCTGCCTGGCGCTGGCGGTGGCGGTGGAGGGCCGCGAGATCACCACCGTCGAGGGCCTGGCCACGGGCGAGGAGCTGCACCCGCTGCAGAGCGCGTTCATGGAGCACGACGCCTTCCAGTGCGGCTACTGCACGCCGGGCCAGCTCTGCTCGGCCGCGGGCATGCTCGGCGAGCCCGGCCCCAGCGCCGTCACCGACGACATCCTCGTCGACCCCGACCTGACCCCCGAGGAGATCAGCGAGCGCATGAGCGGCAACCTGTGCCGCTGCGGCGCCTACGTCAACATCGTCAGCGCGATCGAGGAGGTGGCCAGGTGAAACCCTTCGAGTACGCCCGCGCGGGCAGCACCGCCGAGGCCGTGCGCGACTTCGGCCCCGGCACCATGTACCTGGGCGGCGGCACCAACCTGGTGGACCTGATGCGGCTGGGCGTGGCCGAGCCCGAGCGCCTGGTGGACGTCAGCCGCCTGCCGCTCGACACCATCGAGCCGCAGGGCGACCGCGTCCGCGTCGGCGCCACCGTCCGCAACACCGATCTGGCCGTCCACCCGCTGATCCGCAGCCGCTACCCGATGCTGGCGCGCGCCGTGCTGGCCGGCGCGTCCGGCCAGGTGCGCAACGTCGCCACCGTCGCGGGCAACCTGCTGCAGCGCACCCGCTGCACCTACTTCCAGGACGTCACCAGGCCCTGCAACAAGCGCCGCCCCGGCTCCGGCTGCCCGGCCATCGCCGGCGACCACGCCGGGCTGGCGATCCTCGGCACCTCCGACGCCTGCGTGGCCACCCACCCCTCCGACATGGCGGTGGCCCTGGCCGCGCTGGACGCCCAGGTGCACGTCACAGGCCCCGGCGGCGACCGCATCGTGCCCATGCCCGGCCTGCACCGCCTGCCCGGCGAGGAGCCCGAGCGCGACACCGTGCTGAGCCCGGGCGACCTGATCACCGCCGTCGAGCTGCCGCCACCGCCGCCCGGCGCCTCGCTCTACCGCAAGGTGCGCGAGCGGGCGTCGTTCGCGTTCGCCCTGGTGTCCATCGCCGCCGTGCTCGACGTCGGGCCGGACGGCGACGTGGCCGGCTGCCGCATCGCGCTCGGCGGGGTCGCCCACGCCCCCTGGCGGGCCGAACGCGCCGAACAGGCCCTCATCGGCGGCCCGGCGACCGGCGAGGCGTTCCTCCAGGCGGCGGAGGCCGAGCTGGAGCAGGCCCGCCCGTTGCCGCGCAACGCCTTCAAGGTGCCGCTGGCCCGCAACCTGATCGTCGCCACGCTTGAGGAGCTCGCGGCATGAACCGCATCGAAGGGCGCGTCAAGGTCACGGGGCTGGCCACGTACGCGGCCGAGTACCCCGCCGAGAACGTCGCCTACGCCTACGCCGTGCAGGCGCAGATCGCCAAGGGCCGCGTCAAGCGCGTGGACGCCGCGCCCGCGCTGGAGCTGCCGGGCGTGCTGGCCGTGCTGTCCTGCGAGGCCGCGCCCCGCCTGGCCGGGGACGCCGACCCCGAGCTGGCCCTGTTCCAGAGCCGCGAGGTGGCCTACCGGGGCCAGATCGTCGCCGCCGTCGTGGCCGAGACCTACGAGATCGCCCGCGACGCCGCCGCGCACGTCCGCGTCGACTACGACGCCGACGACCACGACGTGCGGCTGAGCAGCGACCACCCCGGCCTCTACCAGCCGGAGGTGGTCAACCCGAACTTCCCGTCCGACTCCGAGAAGGGCGACGTGGAGGCGGGGCTGTCGGCCGCCGCGGCGAGCGTGGACGTCACCTACGAGACGCCCGTCCTGCACAACAACCCGATGGAGCCGCACGCGGCGCTGGCCCTGTGGGACACCGAGGGCCGGCTGCTGGTGTACGACACCGCGCAGGGCACCAGCGGCAGCCGCAGCCTCATCGCCAAGACGCTGGGCCTGCCGGAGGACCAGGTGCGCGTGGTGTCCAGGCACGTGGGCGGCGGGTTCGGCTCCAAGGGCACGACCAGGCCGCAGGCGATCCTGGCCGCGCTGGCCGCCCGCATGGTGGGCCGCCCCGTCAAGATCGCGCTGACCCGGCAGCAGATGTTCGACGTCACCGGCTACCGCACGCCGACGATCCAGCGGCTGCGCCTCGGCGTGGACGCCGACGGCCGCCTCACCGCCGTCGAGCACCTGGCGTACGAGCAGAGCTCCACGCTGATCGAGTTCGCCGAGCAGACCACCGTCCCGACCCGGGTCATGTACGGCACGCCCGCGCTGCGCACCGGGCACCGGCTGGTCCGGCTGGACGTGGCCACCCCGTCGTGGATGCGCGCCCCCGGCGAGTGCCCCGGCATGTACGCGCTGGAGTCCGCGATGGACGAGCTGGCCTACGCCGCCGGCCTGGACCCCGTCGAGCTGCGCGTCCGCAACGACCCCGAGACCGAGCCGGACAGCGGCCTGCCGTTCAGCTCGCGCAACCTCGTCGGCTGCCTGCGCGAGGGCGCACACCGCTTCGGCTGGCAGCACCGCGACCCGCGGCCCGGCATCAGGCGGGAGGGGGAGTGGCTGATCGGCACCGGCGTGGCGTCCTCGACCTACCCGGCCAGGAGATCGCCGTGCAAGGCCGTGGCCACGACCAGGAACGGCGACGTGCTCGTCCAGGTGGCCGCCGCCGACATCGGCACCGGCGCCCGCACGGCGCTCAGGAAGATCGCGGCGGCCACGCTCGGCGTGGACCCCGAGCGGGTGCACATCGAGCTCGGCGACAGCGACCTGCCGCAGGCGCCGGTGGCGGGCGGCTCCATGGGCACCGCCTCCTGGGGCACCGCCGTCGTCCGCGCCTGCGAGGAGCTGCGGCGCGACGGCAAGGAGGGCCGCGCCGACACCACCGACGAGGTCAAGGCGGACGCCAAGCTGGCCAGGCACGCCTTCGGCGCCCAGTTCGCCGAGGTGCGGGTCAGCGCGGTGACCGGCGAGATCCGCGTGTCGCGGCTGCTCGGCGTGTTCGCCGCCGGGCACATCGTGGACGCCAAGCTGGCCAGGTCCCAGTTCCTCGGCGGCATGACGATGGGCATGGGCATGGCGCTGATGGAGGAGACCGTCACCGACGAGGAGTTCGGCGGCTTCCTGCACCGCGACCTGGCCCAGTACCACATCCCGGCCTGCGCCGACGCCCAGCACGTGGAGGCGCACTGGCTGGACGAGGAGGACGATCAGCTCAACCCGATGGGCAGCAAGGGCATCGGCGAGATCGGCATCGTCGGCACCGCCGCCGCCATCGGCAACGCCGTGCACCACGCCACCGGCCACCGCTTCCGCGACCTGCCCATCACCCCGGCGAAGATCCTGACGGCGAGGTTTTGACCGCGCTTTGCATGGAAGAGGAAGTCTCTCGGGTTTGATTGGCGGGAGGCGGCGTGAAGAGCGAGATGGCGCAGCAGCGCAACGAGTCGGAGCAGGAGCGGGCGGATCGCAACTTCGTCGAGCTGCTGCAGGGCGCGCGTGTCGCGGTCACCGGGGTGCAGGTGCTGTTCGCGTTCCTGCTCACGGTGCCCTTCTCCTCCGGGTTCTCCCGGCTGGACCAGGCGGACCGGTGGCTGTACTACGCGGCGCTGGTCAGCGCCGCCGTCGCGTCCATCTGCTACATCGCGCCGACCGCGCAGCACCGCGTGCTGTTCCGGCAGGGCCGCAAGGAGACGCTGGTACGCCGCTCCAACCAGTACGGCATCTGGGGCGCGCTCGCCCTGGCCGTGTCGATGACCACGTCCACGATGTTCGTCATCGACTACCTGTTCCAGGCGCCGCTCGCCTGGATCACCGCGGGCCTGCTGGCCGCGCTGGCCCTGTGGACGTGGTTCGGCCAGCCGGGCCTCACCCGCAACGGTCAGTCCTCGGACGAGGGCAGCTCGGTGTCGTCCTCGCAGGACTGACGCGTGTAGGCGGCCCGCGCCACCATGTAGGCCGCCACCGACACGGTGATCACCTGGGAGATCCCGACCAGCAGCAGCGGCCCCGCGTACGACCAGCTGGGCCGGTGCAGCCACATCGCCAGCAGCACCAGCAGCACGCCGAGCACCTGCGGTTTGGTGCCGGCGTGCATGCGGTCCAGCGTGGTGCGGAACCGCATCAGCCCCACCCCGGCCGACAGCGCCAGCGTCGAGCCGACCAGCAGGCAGACGGCCGCGGCCACGTTCATCGCGATCTCCCAGAGAAGAACCGGGCCAGGGACACCGACCCCACGAACCCCAGCAGCGACAGCACCAGCAGGATCGGCAGGTCCGAGTAGTCGTCCCTGGCCACCGCGAACGCCCCGACCCCGCACATCGACAGCGACGTCAGCACGTCCAGCGCCACGGCCCGGTCCAGCATCGAGGGGCCGCGCGCCACCCGGTAGAGCGAGGCCGCCGCGCCGCAGAACAGCAGCGCGACCGTCGCCAGGTACACCGCCGTCATCCCAGCTCCTCCCGGTCCGCCGCGGTGCCGAACGCGCGCACGATGCGCGACTCCAGCCCCGCCACGTCCGCCCGCACGGCGCCGGCGACGTCGCCGGTCAGGCCCAGGACGTGCACGACCAGCTCCTTCCTGTACGCCTCCACGATCAGCGTGCCGGGCACCGTGGACAGCGCGATCATCAGCAGCACCGTCATGGACTCCGACGAGGTGCGCAGCGGCACCCTGACGATGCGCGTCGGCGGCGGCCCCGGATGGGCCACCCAGAACACCACCCGGACCGTCGAGGTCACCATGTCCCAGGCGAACCACAGCAGGAACCTCACCAGCGGGCCCGGGTGCACCCTGATGCCGGGATCGAGGATGGGCAGGGGCAGCAGCCACGTCACGACCAGGCCGGTCAGCAGGCCGCCCAGCACGTTGCCCACCGACAGGTCGCCCCACAGCGTCACCCACACCAGCGCCAGCCAGGCGACCAGCGGCAGCGGCACCCGCCTGCCCAGCAGTCGCGGCGCCATCACATACCGGCTCACGGCCGCCTCCCCGCTTCATGGCTGTCTTCCCGCTTCACGGCTGTCTCCCCAGAACGGCCGTGATGTACGGCTCGCGCGCCATCAGCTCCCCCGCCGCCCGATGCGCCAGCGCCGACAGCGGCCCCGCCAGCACCGTGAACGACAGCCCCAGCCCGACCAGCGCCGCCACAGACACCGGCAGCGCCGCCGGCAGGGTGGTGGTGGTCACCGTCGGATCCTCACCGGTGTGCTCCTCGCTCTCCACCACCCGCCCCACCCGGTCGGCCCGCGGCCCCCGCCAGAACGCCTTCCCCCACGTCTTGGCCACCGCGTACAAGGTGAGCAGGCTCGTCACCAGCCCCGCCGCCACCAGCGTCACCGGCAGCCACCCGCCCTGCGCCAGCCCCGCCTGCACCAGCATCAGCTTGCCCAGGAAGCCCGACATCGGCGGGATGCCCGACAGGTTCATGGCCGGGATGAAGAACAGCACCGCGATCAGCGGCGACGCCTTCATCAGCCCGCCCAGCCGCGTCACCGACGTCGTGCCGGTGCGCCGCTCCACCATCCCCGTCACCAGGAACAGGCTCGTCTGCACGGTGATGTGGTGCACCACGTAGAAGATCGCCCCCGCCAGCCCCGCCACCGTGGACAGCGCCACCCCGAACACCATGTACCCGATGTGGCTGACCAGGGTGAAGGACAACATCCGCTTCAGATCCGTCTGCGCCACCGCGCCCAGCACCCCGGCCAGCATCGTCGCCAGCGCCACCCACATCAGCAGCGTCGACACCGGCCCGCCGGGGAACAGCAGCGCCTCCAGCCGGATGATCGAGTACACGCCGACCTTCGTGAGCAGCCCCGCGAACACCGCCGTCGCCGGGGCGGGCGCGGTGGGATAGGAGTCGGGCAGCCACGCCGACATGGGGAAGATCGCCGCCTTGATGGCGAACGCCAGCAGCAGCGTCAGCTCCACCAGCACCTTGACCTGCTCCGGCAGCGTGGCGAAGCGCTCGGCGAGCTGCGCCATCGACAGGGTGCCTGTGGCGCCGTACGTGATGGCCAGCGCGATCAGGAACAGCATCGACGAGGCCAGCGCCATCAGCGTGTACGTGGCGCCCGCCCGGATCCTCGACTCCGTGCCGCCGAAGGTGAGCAGCACGTACGAGCCGCTCAGCAGCAGCTCGAACGCCACGTACAGGTTGAACAGGTCGCCGGACAGGAACGCGTCCGCCACCCCGGCCACCATCACCAGGAACGCCGGATGGAAGATCGCCATCGGCGCGTCGTGCTCCTGCTCGTCGTACGCGCTGACGACCGAGTACACCATCACGCAGAACGTCACCGCCGACGACACGACCAGCACCAGCGTCGAGAGCCTGTCGGCCACCAGGCAGATGCCGATCGGCGACGGCCAGCCGCCCAGCTCGGTCACCAGCGGGCCGTTCGTGTCGGCCGCGATCATCAGCACGACGGAGACGGCCAGCGAGATGCCCAGCGTGACCAGGCTGATCAGCGACTGCAGTTGCCGCAGCCGGCCGCCGATGGCCAGCTTCACGCCGGCGGCCAGCAGCGGCAGCAGGACGGGCACGCAGACCAGGCTCTCCAGCGGCCCGTCCACGAGCGCGGCTTCCAGCAAGGGGCCGGTCATGCGTCGTCGCCCTCCAGCTCGGGGTCCTGCGCGAGGGCCTGCCGCTCGCGCTCCTCCCTGATGGCCGTCCGCATCTGCCTGCGCGCCTCCCGCTGCCTCGCCTTGAGCTTCTTGCGCAGCTCCTTCTCCCTGGCCGCCTGCTGCGCCCGCCCCCGCTCGTGCTCCTCGCGAAGCTGCTCGATCCGCTCCAGGTTCGACGTGGCGCCGGGGTCCTCACGCAGCCCCGCCTCCTCCAGGCGCTCCTGCAACGCCTCCTCCGGCAGCCCCTCGTACCGCATCTCGCGCATCCACTGGCCCAGCTCGTCGTGCACCCGGGAGATGCGCCGCTCCAGGTCCGCCTCCTCCAGCCGCTCCCGCTCGGCCTGCTCGGCCTCCAGCTTCGCCAGCTCGGCCCGCTGCTCGATGACCAGCCGCCGGTAGGCGTCCTGCCTGGCCCGTACGGCGTCGCCCAGCTCGCCGCGCCGCGAGCGCAGCCGCACCCGGCGGTCCTCGGTGTCGTCCTGGACCTCGTCGCTGCCCGTGAGCTGCCACGAGCGGTGCACCAGGGCCAGCAGGAACGCCGTCACCCCCAGGGTGATCACGATCGCGGTGAGCACCATCGCCTGGGGGAGCGGGTCGGCCGCGCCCGGTTCGTCGGTGAAGGGCGGGCCGCCCGTGTCGCCGCCCGCGGTGACGATCAGCAGGTTCACCCCGTTGCTCAGCACGATGACGCCGGCCAGCACGCGCACCAGGCTCCGTTCGAGCAGCAGCGTCACCCCGCAGGTGATCATGACGCAGCAGGCGGCGAACGGCAGCACCGAGACGCTGTTCACGCGCCCTCCCAAGTTCGGTCCCCGTCCCCGGCGTCGTCCTCGGTGTCGATCTGCCGGTCCAGCTCGGCCCCGAGCGCGCGCAACACGTCCTGCACCATGCCGATCACCGACACGTACACGCCCAGATCGAACAGCAGCCCCGTGGACAGGTGCACATGCCCCACCAGCGGCACGCTCACCTCCGTGGCCAGCATGTCCAGCGCCGCCCGCCCGAACAGCAGCCCCGTCAGCGCCGTGCCCGCCGACAGCGTCAGCCCGACGCCCATCAGCACACCGGCGTGCACCGGCACGGCCGCGGCCAGCTCGTTGCGGCCACCCGCCAGGAACCGCACCGTGATCGCCAGCCCCGCCACGATGCCGCCCGCGAACCCGCCCCCGACCCCGCTGTGCCCGATGAACAGCAGGAACACCGACAACGCCAGCACCGTGTGGAACGTCAGCCGCGCCGCCACCTCGAACGCCAGCGCCCGCTGCCCGCGCGGCAGCGTCGCCGCCAGCCAGTGCGTGCGCTCCTCCGCCCGGTGCCCGCCCTCGGCCCGCTCGATCGCGTACGACCTGCGCCGCAGGAACACCAAGCTCGTCACGCCCAGCGTCAGCACGATGAGCACGGCGCTCTCGCCCAGCGTGTCCCAGGCGCGCACGTCGAGGATGATGGCGCTGACCATGTTGCGGGCGCCGGCCTCCTCCGCCGCCCCGGCCATGAACGCGCCGACCGGCTCGGTGCCGCGCGCCGCCATCGCCAGCATGCCCGCCCCCGCGGCCACCACCCCGACCGCCAGCCCCAGCGCCAGCCGGAACGGGAACGCCAGCCGCCCCTCCTCCGGCTGGATCGGCAGCCGCCGCAGCACCAGCGCGAACACCACCAGGCTCAGCGTCTCCGCCAGGAACTGGGTCAGCGCCAGGTCGGGGGAGCCGTGCACGAGGAACAGCAGCGCCGTGCCGTACCCGGTCAGGCCGATCACCAGGGCGAGCAGCACGTACGCGCGGGAGAACAGCGCCAGAATTGCCGCGGCCGCGAGCAGCGCGACGATGACCGGCTGCTCGGGCCGCTGCCAGGCGACGACCGGCACGTCCAGGTGGGGCTCGCCCCCGTAGACGATGGAGAACAGCCCCACTCCGACCGTCGCGAGGAGTGTCAGCATGAGGTAATCGGGCACGGAGCCGCGCTGGATGAGTCCGGTGAGCTGAATGGCGAAACGGTCCAGGCGCCGGATGATCGTCCAGAAGACCTGGCCGGAGTCCACCAGGTGCAGCGCCGCGCCCGCCCGCGCCACCGGATCCCGCGCCAGGAACAGCGCCACCCCGGCCGCCAGCGCCGCCGCCGACAGCAGCAGCGGGAACGACAGGCCGCTCCAGACCGCCAGGTGGGAGTGGTGGCCCGGGTCGCGGAACGTGCTGGTGTAGGGGGACATGGCGGACTCGTACCAGGAGGCCAGCGGCGCCAGCGCCAGCCCCAGGACGGACAGGAGCGCGGCGGGCACGAACATCGCCGCCGGAACCCCATGCACCTGCCTTGCCGCCTTTCGTCCCTTGCTCGAAAAGGCGCCCCAGAGGAACCTCAGCGTGTACGCCGCCGTCAGCGCCGACCCCGCCACCACCCCCGCCAGCACGATCGGCGCGTCCAGCAGCGCCTCCAGCGCCGCCTCCTTCCCCGCGAACCCCACCAGCGGCGGCAACCCCGCCATCGACGCCCCGGCCAGCACCGCCACCCCGCACACCCACGGCATCGCCCGCCCCAGCCCGCTCAGCTCCCGCAGGTCCCGCGTCCCCGCAGCGTGATCGACGATCCCCACCACCAGGAACAACGCCGCCTTGAACAGCGCGTGCGCCAGCAGCATGCCCACCCCGGCCAGCGCCGCCCCCTCGGTCCCCGCCCCGAACAGCACCACCAGGAACCCGAGCTGCCCCACCGTGCCGTACGCCAGCAGCCGCTTCAGATCCGTCTCCCGCAGCGCCCGCCACCCGCCCAGCAGCATCGTCAGCACGCCCAGCGGCACCACCACCGCCCGCCACAGCGTCAGCTCGCCGAACGCGGGCCCCAGCCGGGCCAGCAGATACACGCCCGCCTTCACCATGGCCGCCGCGTGCAGGTACGCCGACACGGGCGTGGGCGCGGCCATCGCGGCGGGCAGCCAGGTGCTGAACGGGAAAATGGCCGACTTCGACAGCGCCCCCGCCAGCACCAGCAGCACCGCGGCCGGCGCCCAGTCCTGCGGGCGGATCTGCGAGATCTGGTACGTGCCCGCCTGCTGGCCCACCAGCACGAACCCGGCCAGCATCGCCAGCCCGCCGAACGTGGTGACCGTCAGCGCCTTCATCGCGGCCTGGCGGCTCATACGGCTCTGCGGGTCGTACCCGATGAGCAGGTAGGAGAAGACGGTGGTCAGCTCCCAGAAGACGTACAGGAGCAGCAGGTCGTCGGCCGTGACCAGGCCCAGCATCGAGCCGGCGAACGCCACCATCGCGCCGCCGTAGCGGCCGAGCCCGTCGTCGCCCGCGGGGAAGTAGCGGGCGCTGTAACACAGCACCAGCACGCCGACCCCGGTGACCAGCGACATCATCAGCACGGAGAGCGGGTCGGCGCGGAAGGACAGCTCCATGCCCAGCGCCCACGGGGTGCTCTCCCGCACGGGCAGCCCGCGCGCCGCCAGCCAGCCGGTGTAGCAGAACGCCGCCGCCGGCGGGACGGCCAGCACGGCGAAGCAGGCGCGGCCCAGACGGGCGGCCAGCCAGGGGGCGCAGGCAGCCGCGATCGCGTGCAGGACCAGCAGCGACTCCATGGGCTCCTCGGGCGGGCTCCGGCTACGTCCGCCCAATCTCTCCCGAGGGCGCTCCGCTCGCCACGCAGGCAGGGCCGGAGTTGACCCGAAAACCACCAGTCCCACACCTCGGCGAGGTGCGGGACTGGTGGTTCTCGGAACCGTCAGACTCGATGTGCGCGGTCGTCCTTAGGGATCGTCAGGCCTTGGGGTGGGGATCGCGGCAGGTCCCCGCCTTGGGCGCGGTCGCCGTGATCAGGTACTGGTCCACCTTCCGGTCCAGACAGGCCGACCCACGGCCGTACCCGGTGTGCCCGTCGGCGTCGTTCGTCAGCAGCACGCCGTGCGCGAGCTGCCCGGCCAGCGCCTGGGCCAGCTTGTACGGCGTCGCCGGGTCCCGCGTCGTGCCCACCACCACGATCGGCGGCGAGCCCTTGGCCTCCACCTTCTTCGGGTAGCGGGTGCCCTTGACCGGCCAGTTCGGGCACGGGTCCTCGGGATGGTCCACGCAGTTGATGGCCATGAGCGCCTCGAAGCTGTTGTCGTAGCGGCCGTCCGGCCGGCGCCCGTTGCTCTCGTCGGCCAGCAGCAGCAGCTTCGTGCCGTCGCCCCGGTACGCCTCCGTCAGCGCCTGGCGCAGCCTCGCCCAGTTGCGGACGTCGTACATCGAGTAGTCCACGGCGGCGCTCACGACCGCCTCGGTGACCTGGCGGCCGTCGTACTCGTTGCGCAGCGGCGACCTGTCGGCCCGCGCGTACAGCTCGTCGAGCTGCTCCTGCGCGCCCTCCACGGTGTGCTTACGGAACGGGCAGCCCGAACGCTTGAAGCAGTCCTTCATGAACGACTTCGTCGCCACGTCGAAACCCTCGTCCTGAGCGGCCCCGAGATCCCCGGCGTTCTCCGAAGGGTCTTCCGCGCCGTCGAGCACCATCGCCCGGATCCGCTTCGGGAACAGGTCCGCGTAAACGGCGCCCAGATACGTGCCGTAGGAGAAACCCAGATACGTCAGCCGGGCGTCGCCCAGCGCGTTACGCATCACGTCCATGTCGCGTGCGGAATCCTCCGTGCCCACATGAGCCAGCAGTTCCTTGCCGCTGTTCTCAGTGCAATACTTTGCGAAAACTTTGTCCCAGTTTTCGGCTTTCTTGACCTCGGCCTTGGTGTCGGGCGTCGGATCGATCGCGAAATACGCGTCCAGATCCAGGGTATCGAAACACCGCACCGGCGACGAATCACCGACGCCGCGCGGATCGAAACTCACGACGTCGAACCGCTCGCGGACATCCGCCGAGACGGCATCCTTGCTCGCCTTGAGCGCATCCACGCCGGACCCGCCGGGACCGCCGAAATTGAGCACGATCGAGCCGATCTTCTTCCCCGTAGCGGGGAGCCGGACCATGCTGATCTTGATCTTCCTGCCACCGGGCTTCGCGTAGTCCAGCGGCACCGACAATTTCGCGCACTCGTACCCGTTGCCGCACCCGGCCCAGGCCGGCCGCTGACCGTAGAAGGAATCGAGCCGCACCGGCGCATCGGCGCCGGCCACCCCGGATCGGACCGACGCATCGGCCCCGGCCGCCCCAGTGAGACCCGTGGCGGCGACCAAGCCTGCGAGAACAGGCGCAAGGATTTTGCTAAGACGTCGCATAAAAGAACATTCGTTGACGATACTTGCGCCGTTCTTTATAGACGCTGTTCCCTGCCCGATGCAAACCGGAACAGATCCACCGCGAGAAGCGTTTCCCAGAGGGTAGCGACGTGGGGGACGTTGTACGCCGACCCAGGGGGAGTCGAGATCTCATGTCGCAACAGAATCGCCCGGTGCGCGGGGACCATCCGTACGAACAGAAAGTCACCTCGACGGACCAGCACGAAGAACGCGCCGGCCGCAGCCTCATCACCACCGACCACGACGTCATCCGCCAATGGGCCGAAGAACGCCAGGCCCGCCCCTCCACAGTGCCGGGAACAGAACACGACGGACGGGCCGGGGTGCTCCGCTTCGACTTTCCCGGATACGGCGGGGGAGACCTCGAGGAGATCTCCTGGGACGACTGGTTCAGAACCTTCGACGAGCGGGGGCTGAACTTCATCTACCAGGAGCACCGCAAGGACGGGAATCCGAGCAACTTCTTCCGGCTCGAGAACCCTGATCGGGAAGACGCCTGAAAGCGAGGTCCTCGCTGATCGCTCGGGCGTTCTTCCAAACCCGGCCCGCCCGTTGCCCATTTACCGGGTTGGCCGTTGAGAGCCCGCCCCGAGTGGCCTCGTCTTCGGCTCGGGCTGTGTTCATCGGGGCTCGTGGCTTCGCCACAAGCCCCGGGGCGAGAGGGCTTTCCAGCCCTCTCGCGCTCTCCCGGTCGTGGGCGGGCACGGGAACTTGACGCAGTACTGAGTAAACGAAGTGTCGTCACGTTAGGTAAATGTAGCGCTACCATCTGTGTCATGCCGTCCCCCCGACACGACACCCCATGGGTCCAGCAGGAGGAGCGCACGTCCAACACGCGCAAGTCGGACGACATCGAAGCCGACCTGGTCCTCACGATGGGGCCTCCGCACGGTGAGGCGGAGCATGCCATCATCGTGGAGGTCCAGCAGGGTAAGGGCAAGAACCCCCGGCAACTGGCCCGTTACGCCGCCGCGTTGTGGCTGATGCTGGACTGCCCGGTCTCTGTGCTGGTGATCTGCCCCGATCGCGCGGACGCGGCCTTCTACGCGCAGCCCATCGACACCGACTTGCCCGGCTACCGGCCACAGCCCTATGTGCTGGGGCCGGACGATGTTCCGGCCTTCACGAATCCGCAAGAAGCCGCCACCCGCCTGGACCTCGCAGCCATGTCAGTCATGGCTCACGGGCGGGATCGCAAGGTGGTAGAGGCCTTCACGTCAGCGCTGCGACACGCGGACGATGAACACGCTACGAAGTACAATGAATACGCCTACAGCATCGCTGGTCCCGAGGTCCGGCGTCTCTTGGAGGAGATCATGGCGTCGACTGACTGGCCGGTCTACAGCCCGTTCGCTCGCGAGCACTTCGGCCGCGGCGTCCAAGAAGGCAACGCGAACGAGGCCTCCAGAGCGCTGCTTCTCGTGCTGGAGGCCCGCGGCTTCCTCATCACCGACGACCTTCGCGCCGAGCTCACCGCTTGCACAGACCTCGCTCTGCTCGAAGCCTGGATCCGGCGTGCAGCGACCGCCAAGACCTCTGACAACCTGTTTCACGAGCTGGACTGACAACGGTGAGAGATGCCCACGACTCCGTGGGCATCTCTCTTCGTATCGCGTCAGCCCGCGTCGGACACCCGGCGCCCCACCTCGTCCGCCAGCTGATCCAACGACCGATCCAGCAGCTCCCGCACCTCCTCGGCCCGAGCCCCGGACTGGGACTCGTCCAGCAGGCTGATGTGCACGGTCACCTCACTGGTCCCAGCGGCCGAATCCGCCACCTGCAGCCACCCGGAGTAGTCGGGATGATCCCGCCCGCCCCACTCCACCCGGAGCTGCTCCTCCGAAGCCCGGAACAGCCCTTCGTGTTTCCCGCTTCCCGGCACCAGGGCGCCGTCGGCCTCCACCGTACCGGGGCCGCTGTCGTGGACCGACAGCCCCTGCGGGAGCCACCGATCCATGATGTCCACATCGGACGCGACTCCGAACACCACCGTGCTCTCCGCCGGCATCCCGCGTGTCGCCTCGAACTCCGCCATACCGTCCCCCAACAGGCACCTGAGTTCCAATGCCAGCGCCGTACCCCTGTGATCTGCTCGCAAACAGCGGTCGCCCCGCGGGTGTCTCCCGCTACGGTTGCGTGCGCAGGGTAATCGTCGTGTGGCGGAGGGAGAGCGGGGCGATGGCGGAGCCGCCACGGATGCCGCCGGAGATGTTCCGGTTCACCAGCACCGAGCGGGCAGACCTGCACACCGCGGTCCTCCACGCGTTCGGGGAGGCCGACGAGCGGTTCGAGACGGCGCTGACGGTGGACGAGGTGCGCGAGCGGCTGCGCTCGGCCGGATGGTACGCGCCGGTCTCGGAGCAGGATCTGGCCGGGACGCTCAGGCAGCTCGCGGGCTGGGGGCTGCTGGACGTGATCTTCAATCACGCGGGGAGCTTCGCCACCGCTGAGGAGTACGAGCGCAGGAATTTGCAGTACGCGCTGACCCGGCGGGGGCAGGCGGCGTATGCCGGGGTTCGGCATGCGGTGGCGGCTTTGTCGTCGTCTGGAGCGTTGCAGACGGCGGTGCTGGACGCGATCGGGGATCGGCTGGGGGAGCTGGACGGGCTGCTGCGTGACCCGGATCCCGGGCGGAACCGGCGGATCTTCACCTGTTTGGGGGAGCTGGAAGGGCATCTCGACGGGCTGCGGGCCGGGACAGGGCGGTTCAACGGGGAGTTGCAGCGGCTGCTGAGGGTCGAGGGCGCGGACTTGGCGTCGTTTGAGGAGGCCGCGAGCAGAGGTGAGGGCCAGATCGCGGGCCGAGGCGTGAGCCAGGGCAGGGGCGAGGGCGCGGACAGGGGCGAGGGCGAGGGGCTGGGCTTTCGCGAGGGGTTGGGCTTTCGCGAGGGGGTGGGCGAGGCCGAAAGGGCTGGCCTTCGCGAAGGTGCGGGCAGGGTCGAAGGGCCGGGGTTTCGCGAGGGCGTGGGGAGGGCCGAAGGGCCGGGGCTGGTGACGTTTCATGAGGTCAAGGCCGCGACCGTGGCTTACCTTCAGGAGTTCGTGACGAACCTGGAGCAGCGGGCCGAGACGATCGCCGCCGCGCTGGAAACCGTGTCCTGCCACGGGGCCGCCGTGCTGCACGCCCGCGCCCTCGACGGCGCCGACCTGCCGAAGGTGCCCGGCGCCGACCGCGCCACGCCCTGGCTGGCGGTGCGCGCCGAACGGTGGGAGGCGCTGCGGGCGTGGTTCGCGCCCGAGGACGGGAGCGTGCCGAGGGTGCGGCGGCTGCATGACGTGGCGCGGCGGGCCATCGTGTCGTTGCTGCAGGTGCTCGACCGGATCACCGACTCGCGCCGCCGTTCGTCCAGCGCCGCCGCCGACTTCCGTACGCTGGCCCGCTGGTTCGCCACCGCGCCCGGCGAGGACGACGCGCACCGGTTGTGGGACGCGGCGTTCGGGCTCGGCTCGGCCAGGCACGCGCATCTGGGGCACGCCGACGCCGAACTCATCCCGACCGGGGTGCCGTGGGCGGAGGCCGAGCCGGTCGAGGTGTCGGCGCTGCTGCGCTCGCGCGGGCGTACGGAACGGATGGGGCGCACGGGCAAGGTGCGGGACGTGGCCGCGCTGAAGGCGGAACGCAGGGAGCGGGCGGAGAAGGAGCGGGCCGAGCTGGAGGCCGCCTGGTCGGCGCTGGCCACGACGGGCGCGATGCGGTTGTCGCAGCTCGGCAAGCTGGATCATGACACGTTCGGGCGGCTGCTCGACCTGCTCGGGCGGGCGCTGGCCGAGCGGCCCGACTCGACCGGGTTCCGGCGGGCGGTCACCTCGGACGGGCGGGTGGAGATCGTGCTGCGGGCACCGGACGACGGTGCGGTGGCCGTGCTGCGTACGCCGGAGGGGTGGTTCCGGGCGGCCGACTACCTCATCGACGTGCGAACCCTCGGCGACCCCGGCGTCCGGGGACGGGCTGTGGTCGGCGAACTCGGGTTTCGAGGACGGGCGCCGCTCGGCGAACCTGAGGTCGGCGGGCGGCTGACCCTCGACCAATCAGGGCTGCGCGGGCGAGTGGCGGATGGCGAGGCCGCGCTGCGTGGACGGGTGACGCTCGACGGGCCGGGGCTGCGTGGCCGGGTGGTGGGCGGCGAATCAAGCCTGCGCGGACCGGCGGCGGCTGGCGAGGCCGGGCTGCGTGGGCGGGCGGCGGGCGCATGAGTAGTCTGGCGAACCAGCTCGTCCGAGCCGAGAAGGAGGAGATCGCCCGCGCGATCAGGACACTCCTCGGCCGCCCGCTGATCTCAGCGCACGACGACCCCGCCGCGTTCGACCTCATCAGGAAGCGGCGCGGCCCGCTGATCCAGTGGTTCGACTACTTCTGCGGCTGGCGGCTGGTCGTGGAGCCGCGCCAGGGGTACGCGCGGCTGGTCAAGATCGGCCCGCCGGGCGCGCGCACGGCGACGGCGACCAGGCCCGCGCGGCGCCGCCGCACCACCCGTGCGCCGTTCGACCGCCGCCGTTACACGCTGCTGTGCCTGTGCGCGGCCGAACTGCTCACCTCGCCGGTGACGACGATCGGGATGCTGGCCCAGCGGGTCGCCCAGGCGGCCGCCGTGGAGCCGGACGTGCCCGCGTTCGACCCGGTCAGGAACGAGGAGCGGGCCGCCTTCGTGGACGCTTTGAAACTGCTGGAGCACTACGGGGCGCTGACCGCGATGGACGGGGACACCGACGCCTACCTGGGGGACGGGGAGGCCAAGGTGCTCTACCGGGTGGACACGGTGCGGGTGATCCGGCTGCTGGCCGCGCCGGTCCCGCCGTCCAGGGTGTCCGCGGAAGCTTCCCCGTCCGGTGCAAGACATGATGACGGCGAGGTGCAGGGCGGCGGCGGGATGCGAAGCGGCGGCGGGGTGCGAAGCGGCGGCGAGGTGCGGGGCGGCGGTGAGGTGCGAGGCAGTGACGGGGTACGGGGCGGCGGCGGCGCGGGTGTGCTGGAGGAGCTGACCACCGAGGCCAGGTACGGCGGCGACGAGCCGACCGACACCCAGCGCACCCTGTGGACCCGCCACTCCCTCATCCGCCGCCTCCTCGACGAGCCCGTCGTCTACGCCGCCGACCTCACCCCCGCCCAGTCCGCCTACGCCGCCTCGCTGACCGGCCGCCAGTTGTTGCGGCGGGCGGCCGAGGAGGCCGGGTTCGTGCTGGAGGAGCGGGGGGAGGGGTTCCTGCTGGTGGACCCCGACGCCATCGCCACCGACACGAGGTTCCCCGACGACGGCAGCCACGCCAAGGTGGCCGCCCTGCTCATGCTCGACCTGCTCGTCACCTCCGGCCCCGTCACCGCGGAGCGGCTCGACGCCGAGGCGGCCAGGCTGCTGCGGCAGTTCCCGCAGTGGGCCAAGGCGTACCAGTCGGACGGGGGCGGCCCCAGGCTGGCCGCCGACGCGCTGGAGGTGCTCACGCAGTTCGGGCTGGCCCGCCGGAGCGGCGAACAGGTCGCCGCCCTGCCCGCCGCGGCCCGTTATCGGGTCGAGCGCGCCGTACAGGAGGATTCGTGACAGTCACCGAGCTCGCCGTGCCGCGCGCCGCGCAGGGAGTGGACGCCCGCTGGACCCCGGTACGGGCGGGGATCCTGAACGTGTGGCGCTACTACGACGAGGTGTTCGAGTTCCATCGGGGCAGGCTGCTGCTGCGCGGGCCCAACGGCAGCGGCAAGTCCAAGGTGCTGGAGCTGCTGCTCCCGTACGTGCTGGACGCCAGCCTCAAGCCGAGCAGGCTGTCCACGTTCGGCGGCACCGAGCGCACCATGCACTGGAACCTCATGGGCGACGGCGCCTCCGGCACCACCCGCGTCGGCTACGTGTGGCTGGAGTTCCGGCATTCCGACGGCCGGTGGTTCACGTGCGGCGCGCGGCTGCAGGCCACCGTCCACACCAAGAACGTCACCGCCGCCTACTTCACCACCGAGGCGCGCGTCGACACGCCCGACGGCATCCGGCTCACCGGCGAGGCCGGGCAGCCGCTCACCAGGGCGCAGCTCGTGGACGAGCTCGGCACGTCCGGTGAGGTGCACGAGACGGCCGAGTCCTACCGCGCCGTCGTGCGGCGGACGCTCTACCGCAAGCTCAACGAGCAGCGCTACGACTCGCTGCTGACCGCGCTGCGGCAGCTTCGCACGCCCAAGCTGTCCGAACGGCTCGATCCCGGGCTGCTGTCGGAGCTGCTGTCGAGCGCGTTGCCGCCGCTCGGGGAGGGCGAGATCCACGAGATCGCGGAAGGGTTCGAGCGGCTCGACCGGCGGCGGGAGGAGCTGCGGCTGCTCGACCGCGACGTGGAGGAGGCCGGTCGGCTCGCGGGGCGGCAGCGCGGGTACGCCCGGCGGGTGCTGCGCGCCGCCGCCGAGGCCGTGGTCCGTGCCGGGCAGGCGGTGGAGTCGCTGGCGGCCGAGGTCAAGGGCAAGCGGGAGGCGCTCAAGGAGGCCGAACGGGAGCTCGACGCGACGACCGCGCGGCTGGGGGAGGAGGAGGCGCAGGAGCTGGCCCTGGCCGCGCAGATCGACGGGCTGAAGGAGAGCGGGGCTTATCGGGCGGGGGGTGAGCTGCATCGGCTCCGGGCCGAGGCTCAGGCGGCGCACGAGGTGGCGGGCCGCATGCGCGATCAGGCGGGGCAGGCGGCGCGGGCCGTGACGGGCAGGCAGGAGCCGGCCGCCCTCGCCGCCGCCGGGGCCCGGACGGCGGAGGCGCTCGCCGAACGCGCCCGCGCCGACGCCCGTCACGCGGCCGAACGGGCGGGGCTGCTCACCGTGCACGAAGAGACGGAACGAGCGGGCACCGGCACGGGGGAGGGCGACGCGCGGGACAGCGAGCACGCCGTGCGAAGATCGCGCGACCTCCTGAGAGCCGCGGTGACGAGCCGGGCCGCCCAGATCAAGGACCTCAGAGCCCTCACCACCCACCACGCCGAGACGATCGCCCGCCGCACCACCGCAGAACAGGACCGCGACCAGGCCAGGGAAGACCTGGTCACAGCCCAGGACACGACCACCCGGGCGGCCCGCCTGCGCGACGACCGGGCCCGCGACCTGGCCGCGGGGCTGGCCGACTGGGCGGCGGGCTGCACGCAGCTCCAACTGGTCCCCGCCGCGCTGGCAGGCCTGGCCGACGACTTCGAGCGGGCGGACGAGCTGGTCGGCACGGCCCGTACGATGGCCGCCGTCGAGCTGACGTCCCGCGAGCAGCACGTGACGGCGCTGCGGGAGCGGCTGGCAGGGGAGCGGTCCGAGCTGGCCGGGCAGCGGGAGAGCCTGGACGACCGGACGGTGCTGGAGCCGCCCGCCCCCCACACCCGCGGCACCGCCGCCAGGCAGGGACGCCCGGGGACGCCGTTGTGGCGGGCCGTGTCGTTCAGGTCCGGGCTGGACCCGGTGGCGCAGGCCGGGGTGGAGGCGGCACTGGAGGCGTCCGGGCTGCTGGACCTGTGGCTGCGGCCCGACGGAGGGTGCGATCCGGGGGAGCACGACGCGTTCGCGATGGAGGCGCTGTCCAGGCCCGCGCCCGGCTACAGCCTGGCGCACGTGTTGCTGACCGAGACCGACTCGCCGGTGGTGGCCGACCACATCCTGGCCGGGATCGCGTTCGCGCCGACGGCGACCGGGGTCGACCATCCGGCCGTCATCGGCGCCGACGGCACCTGGCGGCTGGGCCCGGCGGCCGGACGGTGGGTGAAGCCGGAGCCGTCGTACATCGGCGCGACCGCGCGGGAACGGGCCCGCCGCCGCCGCGTCGCCGAGCTGGACGACCGGCTGGGCGAGCTGGCGGGACGGATCGCCGAGTGCGACCACCTGCTCGCCGTGGTGGACGCCGGGCGCGACACGCTGGCGGCCGAGCTGCGGCGCAGGCCCGACAGGAGGCCGTACGCGGAGGCGGTCGAGGCGTTCGACGGGGCCGTGAAGCGGGTCGCGCTGCTGGAGGATCGGCTCAGGGCGGGCGAGGAGCGGCTGCACGAGCGGGAGCAGGACGTCGCCAGGTCGTTGCGCCGCCTCACTGAGCTGGCCGACCGTCACGCGCTGCCCGCGTCGCCGTCCGCGCTGGACAACCTGGAGGAGGCGCTGCGCACGGCCGAGACGACCGGCACCGTCTGGCACGACCGCCGCGCCGACGCCCGCGCCGCCCGCGAGCGCGCCGCCCTGGCGGCCGAGTCCGCCGCCGGGTACGAGCAGGTCGCCATCGACGCCGTCGAGCGCGCCGAGGAGGCCGCGTCCGCCGCCGTGGTGCTGGCGGAACGCCTGGCAGCGGTCGAATCCGCGATCAAGACGGCGGGCAGACCTGTGGGCGAGTCGGCGGGTGGGTCGGCAGGCGAATCGGGCAGCGGGGCGGCGGCGGAGACGGCGGCGGGCGGGGCCGGGCAGCAGGACGTCCTGGACCGGCTCCAGCGCACCCAGCACGCCTACCGAGCCTGCCGCCGCCTCATCAAATCGGTCAACACCGACCTGGCCCGCCTCAACGCCAGGCTCGGCCAGCTCCGCGGCGAGCTGAACACCGCCCAGGACAAGCACGCGGAGGCGGGCCGGACGCGCGATGAGATGTCCGACAGGTTCCGCCGCCTGGCGGCCGGCCATCTGCCGGCGGACGCGGAGGTGACCGTCGAACTGCCCGCCGAGGCCGGGGTGCGGGCCGTGCTGGAGGCGGCCGGTTCGGTGGCGGGGCAGCTCGCGTCCGTCCCGTACGAGCACAAGAGCGTCAGGGAGGCGGAGGCGCGGCTGCAGGACGCCTTCCACCACGCCAGGGAGGTGCTGGCGGGCCGGGCGGACCTGGAGCTGGCGCCGGACGACGACGTCCAGGTGCTGACCGCCACCGTGAACGGCGTGCGGGCGGGGGCGGCGGCGCTCGGCGAGGCGCTGCGCAGGGAGCGGGACGAGCGGCGCTGCGACATCACGGAGGCGGAGCGGGACCTGTTCGACCGGACGCTGGCCGGCGATACGCGGCGGCATCTGGCCGACCGGATCAAGCAGGCGGCGGCCCTGGTGGAGGGCATGAACCAGCGCCTGGAGCGGGTCCGCACCGCGTCGAGGGTGGCGGTGCGGCTGGTGTGGCAGGTCGATCCGACGCAGTCGCCCGGCACCCGCGCGGCCCGTGACCTGCTGCTGCGCGATCCGGCCGGGCTGACGGACGCCGACAGGGAGGCGCTGTACGCGTTCTTCAGGGACCGGGTGGAGGAGGCGCGGGCCGGCAACTCCTCGGCGAGCTGGGAGGACCAGCTCATGAAGGTGCTCGACTACACCTCCTGGCACCGGTTCACGGTCAGGCTGGACCGGGGCGACGGGCAGGGCTGGCAGGACCTGACGAGGAAGCTGCACGGGGCGCTGTCGGGCGGGGAGAAGGCGATCGCGCTGCACCTGCCGCTGTTCGCCGCGGTGGCCGCGCACTATCAGACCGATCCGGGCTGCCCGCGGTTCATCCTGCTCGACGAGGTGTTCGTGGGGGTGGACAGGACCAACCGGGGCCAGGTGTTCGACCTGCTGGTGGATCTGGGGCTGGATCTGGTGCTGACGTCGGACCACGAGTGGTGCGAGTACCGCGAGCTGGACGGGATCGCGATCCACCAGCTCATCACGGGTGACGGGGATGAGGCGGTGACGACGGCCCGGTTCGTGTGGAACGGTTACCGGACGGTTCCCGCCGAGTGAGCATGACGGCCGGGAGATAAATCGATTTAAGAATTTCCCCCAAGTCGCCAACTTATGCGCTGCCCGGTCAGGGCGTCAAGGGTGGATTTCGCCTGCCCGGTAAGCGCTTGCCATCATTGACACGTTACACGCCCCCGTTTTACGTTCTGGACACCTTAAAACGTTTTGCCGAAACGTTTGTCGGAGGGCACATGAGTGAACCACCTCCCGTCCTTTCGCTACGTGACGTGAGCAAGTCTTTCGGCGCCGTACGAGCACTCCAGGACGTGCGGCTGGACCTCTGGCCCGGCGAGGCCCACGGCCTGGTGGGCGAGAACGGCGCCGGCAAGTCGACCTTGGTGAAGATCCTGGCGGGCGCCCATCCCGCGGACGCCGGCACCTTGACGGTGGACGGAAAGGAGCTGAGACCCACCGGCCCAGGCGACGCCCAGGCCGCCGGCATCGCGGTCATCTATCAGGAGCCCACCCTGTTTCCCGACCTGTCCGTGGCCGAGAACATCTTCATGAGCCGCCAGCCCCTGCGCGCCCTGCGCCGCATCGACGCCAGGGCCATGCGCGAGGCCACGGCCGAGTTGTTCGGCAGGCTCGGCATCCACCTCGACCCCGACCGCCCGGCCCGCGGGTTGTCCATCGCCGACCAGCAGCTCGTGGAGATCGCGAAGGCGCTGGCGTTCGACGCGCGCATCCTGATCATGGACGAGCCGACCGCCGCGCTGTCGGGGGTGGAGGTCGAGCGGTTGTTCTCGGTGGTCGCCTCGTTGCGCGAGTCGGGCGCGGCGGTGCTGTTCATCTCGCATCGCTTCGACGAGATCTTCGCGCTGTGCCGGCGCGTCACGGTCATGCGGGACGGCCGCTGGGTCTCCACCGATCCCGCCGCCGATCTGACGGTGGACGAGCTGGTCAGGAGGATGGTCGGCCGCGAGGTGTCGTCCCTGTATCCGAAGGCGGGCACGACGGCGGGAGAGCCGCGGCTGGAGGTCAGGGGGCTGACCCGGCGCGGAGTCTTCGAAGATGTTTCCTTCAAGGTGCGCGGTGGCGAGATCGTGGCGCTGGCCGGGCTGGTCGGAGCAGGGCGCAGCGAGGTGGCCCGAGCCGTGTTCGGCGTCGACCGCTACGACGAGGGCGAGGTGCTGGTCGACGGCGAACGGCTGACGAAGGGCGACACGGCCGCGGCCATCGCCGCCGGGCTGGCACTCGTCCCTGAAGACCGGCGCCAGCAGGGCCTGGTCATGGAGCTGTCCGTCGAGCGCAACGCCACCCTCACCCGGCGCTGGTCGCTGAGCAGGCTCGGGCTGCTGTTCGGCGGCGGCGAGCGCGCGGCGGCCCGCGAGTGGAGCGAGCGGCTCCAGGTGAAGTCCGCCCGGCTGACCGACCCCGTCTCGACCCTGTCGGGCGGCAACCAGCAGAAGGTGGTGCTGGCCAAGTGGCTCTCGACGCAGCCGCGCGTGCTCATCGTGGACGAGCCGACGCGCGGCATCGACGTCGGCACCAAGGCCGAGGTGCACCGGCTGCTGTCGGAGCTGGCCGGGCAGGGCGTCGCGGTGCTGATGATCTCCAGTGAGCTGCCCGAGGTGCTCGGCATGGCCGACCGCGTCCTCGTCATGCACGAGGGCAGGCTGGCCGCCGACCTCCCGCGCACGCGCGCGGACGAGGAGTCGGTGATGCTCGCCGCCACCGGCCAGAGCGGCGGTGCCGGATGACGGCGGTCGGCGTGCTCGACGGGGCCAAGGAGGGCACCCGGCTGGTGCACCGCCTGTTCGTGATCAGGGAGCTGGGCATCGTCCTCGCCCTGGTGCTGCTCGTCGGCGTGACGGTGCTGGTCAACCCGCGTTTCCTGACCGCGCAGGGCGTCAAGGACCTGCTGCTCGGCTCGACCATCCTGGCCGTGCTCGCGGTCGGCCAGAGCATCGTGGTCATCACCCGCAACGTGGACCTGTCGGTCGGGTCGGTGCTGGGCCTGTCGGCGTTCGCGACCGGCAGCCTGTTCGTGGCGAACCCCGGCCTGCCCGTCCCGGTCGTGCTGGTGCTCGGGGTGCTGCTCGGCGCCGCCTGCGGCGCCGTGAACGGCTCGCTGATCGCCGCCGCCCGCGTCCCCGCGCTCGTCGTGACACTCGGCACGCTGTACGTCTTCCGCGGCATCGACTACACCTGGGCCACCGGCAGGCAGATCAACGCCGCCGACATGCCGCCCGGCTTCCTGCGGATGGGCAGCGCCACGGTGCTCGGCGTGCCGGTGCTCGCGCTGTTCGCCGTGGTCGTGCTGGCCCTGGCGGGCTACTACCTGCGCGGCTACCGCAGCGGGCGCGAGCTGTACGCGATCGGCTCCAGCCCGGCCGCCGCGCGCCTGGCCGGCATCCCGGTCGGCAGGCGGGTGTTCGCCGCGTTCGTCGCCAGCGGCGCCCTGGCCGGGCTGGCCGGGGTGTTGTACGCGGCCCGCTTCGGCACGCTCGACGCCAACGCGGGCAACGGCTTCGAGCTGAACGTGGTCGCGGCCGTCGTGGTCGGCGGGGTGGCCATCTTCGGCGGCAGCGGCTCGGTCTACGGCGCGGCGCTCGGCGCGGTGCTGCTCACCACGATCAGCAGCGCGCTGCCGGTGCTCGGGGTGAGCCCGTTCTGGCAGCGGGCCGCCGTGGGGGCGCTGATCCTGGCCGCGATCGGCATCGACCGGGCGCTGGCGGTCCGGCTCGCCCGATCCCTGAGAGAAAGGAACGGCCATGGCTGAGCGATCCTTGGGCGGAGGGCATGGTCATGGCTGAGCGCGCGGCCCGGGTCCGCTCCGTCGTCGGCACCTGGGACGCCGCCCTGCTGGTGGCGCTGGTCCTGGTCGTGGCGGTGGGCGCGATCACCGTCGAGGGCGTGGCCAGCCCGCGCTTCTGGCGGTTCGTCACCCTGGAGGTCATCCCGATCGCGCTCATCGCGCTGCCCATGACCCTGGTGGTGATCACCGGCGAGATCGACCTGTCGGTGGCCAGCATCCTCGGCCTGACCTGCACGGTCATGGGCCAGCTGTGGCTGTGGGGCATCTCGTCGCTGCCGGTGCTGATCGCCGTCGCGCTGCTGCTCGGCGCGCTGCTGGGCGCGGTCAACGGGGTGTTCGTGACCGCGTTCGGGCTGCCGTCGCTGGCCGTCACGATCGGCACGCTCGCCCTCTACCGGGGCCTGGCGTACGTGGTGCTCGGCGACCGCGCGGTGGCCGACTACCCGCCGGAGTGGACGACGGGCGCGATCGGCGCGATCCCCGGCCTGACCATCCCCTGGATGATCATCGTGGTGGCGGTGCTCGCCGTTGTCTTCGGCCTGGTGCTGCACGCCACCCCGATCGGCCGCGGCCTGTACGCGATGGGCAACAACGCCGAGGCCGCCCGCTTCACCGGCATCTCCGTGGCCCGCACGAAGTTCTGGCTGTTCGTCGCCACCGGCGCCATGTCGGCGCTGGCCGGGGTCTTCTGGACGTTGCGTTACGCCAGCGCCCGCGCCGACAACGGCAACGGCCTGGAGCTGGCCGTGGTGGCCGCCGTCCTGCTCGGCGGGGTGTCCATCTTCGGCGGGCGGGGCGGCCTGATCGGCGTGATCGCCGCGGTCGTGCTGCTCGGCACCCTGCGCAACGCGTTGCAACTGGCCTACGTCCCGGCCAACACCCTCACCATCATCACCGGATCGCTGCTGATCGTCTCCGTCGTGGGACCCAACGTCGCCGGCATGCTGCGCGAACGATGGCGCAGGCGACGACCCGCCACCCCCCTGCCCCAGGAGTGAGGACACACCATGTCAAGAATTCGAGGAGGCCGGGCCGCCGCCCTGGCGATGCTCACCGCGTTCACCCTGGCCGTCTCCGGTTGCGCCGGTCAGGAGGCCGCCGCCCCCACCGGTCAGCCGGCCGCGAGCGGCGGGGCCAAGACCATCAAGGAGGGGCTGAAGGTCGCCTTCCTCCCCAAGCAGGTCAACAACCCGTACTTCGACGCCTCCGACAACAAGGGCGGCAAGGTCGCGGTGGAGGAGTTCAAGGGCGTCTACAGCCAGACCGGCCCGTCGGAGGCCAGCCCGTCGGCGCAGGTGTCCTACATCAACACGCTGTCGCAGCAGGGCACCGACGTGATCGTGGTCTCGGCCAACGACAAGGACGCCATCTGCGGCGCCCTCCAGGAGGCCCGCACGGCCGGCGCCAAGGTCGTCACCTACGACTCCGACACCAACCCGTCCTGCCGTGACGTGTTCATCAACCAGGCCAGCGCCGAGGGCATCGCCGCCTCCCAGATCAAGCTGATCTCCGAGGCGGTCGGGCCGGACGGCGGCGAGATCGCGATCCTGTCGGCGACGGCGAACGCGACCAACCAGAACGCCTGGATCGAGATGATGAAGACCGAGCTGGCCAAGCCCGAGAACGCCAAGCTCAAGCTGGTCGACACCGTCTACGGCGACGACGACGACCAGAAGTCCTTCCAGGAGACGCAGGGCCTGCTCGCCAAGCACCCCAACCTCAAGGGCATCATCTCGCCGACCACGGTCGGCGTCGCCGCGGCGGCCCGCTACCTGTCCACCTCCGAGTACAAGGGCAAGGTTCAGCTCACCGGGCTCGGCACGCCGAACCAGATGCGCGAGTACGTCAAGAACGACACGGTCAAGTCGTTCGCCCTGTGGAACCCGTCCGACCTGGGCTACCTCGCCGCCTACACCGGCGGCGCGCTGGCCTCCGGCATGATCGCGGGTAAGGAGGGCGACAAGTTCACGGCGGGCAAGCTGGGCGAGTACACCGTCGGCAAGGACGGCACCGTGCTGCTCGGCGACCCGTTCGAGTTCACCAAGGACAACATCGACGACTTCGACTTCTGACCGGCGGCCTCCGCCCTGGGCGCAGTCCTGGCGCGCCCGGGGCGGGGGCACCTTGATGCAGAGCTGGTGCGCCCGACGCGCGGGGAGTCCGGCTCAGAGCTGGTGCGCCCAGGGCGGGTCCGCGCCCGGTACTGAGCAGGTCAGCGCCGACACCCGGACCGCGTACTCGGCCGCCGCCACCACCGCCTCCAGGCCGAGCCCGTCCAGCCGCCCCCCGAGCAGACCCCGCGCCTCCAGGTCGTGCAGCAGCCCGGCCGTGAACGCGTCGCCCGCCCCCACCGTGTCCGCGACCCGCACCGGCGGCGCGGCGACCGTGGCCCGCTCGCCGTCCAGCGACACCAGCGCCCCCGCCGCGCCCATCGTGACGACGACGAGCCGGGCGCCGGCCTCGTGCCAGCGGTCGCACGCCTGCTCGGGCGGCACGCCCGGCAGCAGGAAGGCGAGGTCGTCGTCGCTCAGCTTGAGCACGTCGGCGAACCCGCACCACCGCTCCACCTGGTAGTCGTCCTTCGCGGCCAGGCTGGGGCGCACGTTGGGGTCGATCGAGATCGTGGCGTGCGCCGACGCCGCCCTGGCGAACTCCTCCACCGCCTCCCCGCCCGGCTCCTTGACCAGCGCGAGCGAGCCGGTGTGCAGGCAGGACGCGCCGCTCAGCAGGGCCGGGCCCAGCTCGCCGGGCGTCCACTGCCAGTCGGCCGTCCCCGAGGCGTAGAAGGTGTAGTCGGCCCTGCCCTGCTCGTCGAGGGCGGCGACCGCGAGCGTGCTGGGCTCGGCGGCCTCGACGCAGGCGGACAGGTCCACGCCCGAGGACGACAGGTGCTCGCGGAACAGCGCGCCGAAGACGTCGTGCGAGAGCCGGCCGAGGAAGCGGGCCCGCGTGCCGAGCCGCGCCAGCGCCACCGCCGTGTTGGCCGGGCCGCCGCCTGGCAGCGCCCGCAGCACCAGCTCGGCGGAGCCCGCCGGGGGCCGGCCGGTGAAGGTGTCGGCGACGCACTCGCCCAGCACAGCGATCATCAGGCGGGGGCCTCTCTGGGGGCATTGACGTTTTCCGGATCGGAGTTCATCATCACAGCACGGCCGATGTCAACGTTGACATATGTCAACGATGACATCATGTCCCCCCTGATAGGAACCGCCATGAATGCGAAGCTTCCGGCCGGACTCCTCGTCACCGCCCTCGTGCTCACCGCCTGCGGAGGCAACGGGCAGAGCGCCTCCACCGCCACCACCAAGGTCGGCCTGATCACCAAGACCGAGACGAACCCGTTCTTCGTCAAGATGAAGCAAGGCGCGCAGAAGGCCGCCCAAGCCGGCGGCCTGGAACTGATGAGCGCCGCGGGCAAGTTCGACGGCGACAACGCCGCCCAGATCACGGCCATCGAGAACATGGTCGCCGCCGGCGTCAAAGGCATCCTCATCACGCCGAGCGACACCAAGGCCATCGTCCCCGCGATCAAGAAAGCCCGCGACGCGGGCGTGCTCGTCATCGCCCTCGACACCCCCACCGAGCCGCAGGACGCCACCGACGCGCTGTTCGCCACCGACAACTTCAAGGCCGGCGAGCTGATCGGCCAGTACGCCAAGGCCGCCATGGCCGGCAAACCCGCCAAGATCGCCACGCTGGACCTGGCCCCCGGCATCACGGTCGGCACGCTCAGGCACGACGGCTTCCTGAAGGGCTTCGGCGTCCAGGAGGGCGACCCGTCCATCGTCTGCTCCCAGGACACCCGCGGCGACCAGGCCAAAGGCCAGACCGCCATGGAGAACTGCCTGCAGAAGGCCCCCGACATCAACCTCGTCTACACCATCAACGAGCCCGCCGCGCTCGGCGCGCACACGGCGCTCAAGGCCAAGGGCCGCGACAAGGACGTGCTGATCGTCTCCGTGGACGGCGGCTGCGCCGGCACCAAGGCCGTGCAGAGCGGGCAGATCGCCGCCACCAGCCAGCAGTACCCGATCAAGATGGCCGAGGAGGGCGTCAAGGCCGTCGCCGCGTTCGCCAAGAACGGCCAGAAGGCCACCGGCTACACCGACACCGGCGTCACCCTCATCACCGACAAGGCCGTCTCCGGGGTCGAGGCCAAGGACACCGCCTTCGGCCTGGCCAACTGCTGGGGCTGACCATGGCCGTGATGCAAGCGCCGCTGCCGCGCCGCCTGATCAGCACCCCCGTCGCAGGCCCCCTCGCCGCGCTGCTGCTGGCCTGCCTGTTCTTCGGCCTCAACACCGGCCAGTTCTTCACCGGGCCGAACTTCTCCCTCATCATCCAGCAGGTCATGGTCGTCGGCACGCTGGCCATCGGGCAGACCCTGATCATCCTGACCGCGGGCATCGACCTCGCGTGCGGCGCCATCATGGCGTTCGGCGGGATCGTGATGACCAAGCTGGCCGTCGAGTCCGGCCTGCCGCCGCTGCTCGCCGTCGCCGCCGGCCTCGCCGTCTGCGCCGCGTTCGGGCTGGTCAACGGCCTGCTCGTGACGCGGATCTCGCTGCCGCCGTTCATCGTGACGCTGGGCATGCTGAACGTCGTCTTCGCCCTGACGCACATCTACTCCGACGAGCAGACGGTGACCGGGCTGCCCGCGCCGCTCACGTTCCTCGGGCAGACGTTCCAGCTCGGGCAGACCAACGTCACCTACGGCTCGCTGCTGACGATCCTGCTGTTCCTGCTGTTCGCGTACCTGCTCGGCTCCACCGCGTGGGGCCGCCACGTGTACGCCCTCGGCAACAACCCCGAGGTCGCCCGCCTCACCGGCATCAGGACCGGCCGGCTGACCATCGGCGTCTACACGCTGGCCGGCCTCGTCTACGGCGTCGCCGCCCTGCTCCTGGTCTCCCGCACCGGCGTCGGCGACCCGCAGGCCGGCCAGACCGACAACCTCGACAGCATCACCGCGGTCGTGCTCGGCGGCACCAGCCTGTTCGGCGGCCGGGGCCTGGTGCTCGGCACGCTCGTCGGGGCGCTCATCGTCGGAGTGTTCCGCAACGGGCTGCAGCTCATGGGCGTGCCGTCCATCTACCAGACGCTCATCACCGGCGTCCTGGTGATCCTCGCGGTCGCCGTCGACCAGCTCTCCCGCAGGAGGACCCGATGAGCACCCCCGTGCTCCAGGCGCGCGGCCTGGTCAAGAAGTACGGACACGTGACCGCCCTCGACGGCGCCGACTTCGACCTCATGCCCGGCGAGGTGCTCGCCGTCATCGGCGACAACGGCGCCGGCAAGACCAGCCTCATCAAGGCCCTGACCGGCGCGCTGCAGCCCGACGCGGGCGAGATCAAGCTCGACGGCGAGCCCGTACGCTTCCGCGACCCCCTCGACGCCCGGCGGCACGGCATCGAGACCGTCTACCAGGACCTCGCGGTCGCCGCCTCCCTCGACATCGCCACCAACATGTTCCTCGGCCGCGAACTACGCAAACCCGGCCTGCTCGGCAAGGTCTTCCGGATGCTCGACAAGAAACGCATGCGCGAGGAGTCGGCCCGGCACATGGCCGAACTCAAGATCGGGCTCGGCTCGCTCACCCAGCCGGTCGAGTCCCTCTCGGGCGGGCAGCGGCAAGGCGTGGCGGTGGCCAGGGCGGTGGCGTGGGCGCGGCACGTCGTCGTCATGGACGAGCCCACGGCGGCGCTCGGCGTCAAGGAGTCCGGCCAGGTGCTCGACCTCATCCGGCAGGTCCGCGATCGCGGCACGCCGGTGGTGCTCATCAGCCACAACATGCCGCACGTGTTCGAGATCGCCGACCGGGTGCACGTGCAGCGGCTCGGGCGGCGGGTCGCTGAGCTCAGCCCTCGGGAGCACAGCATGGCGGAGGTGGTGGCCATCATGACCGGCGCGATCCAGGTCTCGGACGGCAAGTCGGTGGTAGCGGACCACGACGCCGCCAAGGCCATCGGCCTCTAACCCCCACTCCGCCCCCGCCCGCCGATCGTTCCTGACAGCGAGATCAGCTCCTGACTACAGATCGGCCTCTGACAAAATGTCTGGGATGCGGCGTCCGACGATGACAGATGTGGCCCGTGAGGTCGGGGTGACCGCCAAAACCGTCTCCCGCGTCCTCAACGACGAGGGCCCGGTCGCCGTCGAAACGCGCGAACGCGTCATGGAAGCGGTCAGGAAGCTCGGCTACCAGCCCAACCTCATGGCCCGCAACATGCGGGTCGGCGCCAGGGACGCCGCGATCGGCCTCGTCGTCCCCGAACTGGGCAACCCGTTCTTCGGCACCGTGGCGGGCGGCGTCGAGGGCGCGGTGCGGGCCCGGGGGCTGACGCTCATCGTCGGCTCCTCCGACGAGACGGCCGGCCACGAGCAGTCGCTCATCGCCACGTTCCTGGCCCGCCGCGTCAGCGCGCTCATCGTGGTGCCCGCCGCCGCGAGCGACCACCGCCGCCTGCGCGCCGAACGGGCGGCCGGGCTGCCGATCGTCTTCCTCGACCGCCCCGCCGTCGGGCTGACCGCCGACTGCGTGGTGAGCGCCAACCGGGAGGGCGCGCGGGCCGGCGTGGCGCACCTCATCGCGTACGGGCACCGCAGGATCGGCTTCGTCGGCGACCTGCCCGCCACCCTCTACACGCGCCGCGAACGACTCCAGGGCTACCGGGACGCGCTCGACGGCGCGGGGCTGCCGTTCGAACGCGCGCTGGTGGAGACGGGGCACGACCTGGAGGCGGCGGCCCGCGCCACCATGCGCCTGCTCGCGCTGCCCGACCCGCCGACGGCGGTGTTCGCGGGCAACAACCTGGCCTCCATGGGGGTGGTGGTGGCGCTGTCGCGGGCGGGGCGCAAGGACGTGGCGCTGGTCGGGTTCGACGACCTGCCGCTGGCCGAGGCGCTCGACCCGCCGCTCACCGCCGTCGCCCAGGACCCGGCGGCGGTGGGGGCCGCGGCGGCGGGGCTGGTGCTGGCCCGCCTGGACGGCGACCGCTCCAAGGCCCGCCGCACGACGGTGCCGACGCGGCTGATCGTGCGGGGCTCCGGCGAACTGCCCCCACGAACGCCGTAAGGCACACCGTGGTGGGCAGGGCGTGGTGGGCAGGGTGTTGACGCACGGTTCGGGCCGGGGCGCATTGAGCACAACGCGCTGGCTCGGAGCGTCGTGCCAAGTGCAGCCTGAGGCACATCGGCCCAGAGAGTTGCGAGGAGGCACGCGTCTTCAGGAGGGGACGGATGTGGCGGCTAACGCGATGTGGGACGGATCGCCGCGGTTATGGACGTCAGCCCTGACGCCGACGCTCGCCACCCCCACGCCTGAGCATCCGGAAGTCAGCCCCGCTCGCGACCTGAACGGAACGCCCCGAGCGGGGCCGGACGCTTGCTTGCTGGTTCGCGGATGGCGGCCTGAGGCCCGGGATCACCCGGACTGGGAGGCCGTCTGGGGGTAGGCCTCCAGCTTCAGCAGCCAGTTCTGGAAGCCGAAGTTGCTGCCCTGGGCGAGGTTGAAGATGACCTGAGGGCTCGCGTCACGCATGCTGTCGACGCCGGTCAGGTAGTTCATCGCCCGCAAGGTGGTGACGCTTCCCCACTCCTCGGCGCTCTGGGCGGTGGCGTAGCGGTGGTTGTCGCTCTGCGGGTGCCCGTTCTCGCCGCCGAACGTGATGTCGAGCATTCCGAGGGCGTCGCCGCCGCTCACGGGTCTGCCGACGAGCACCTCGGCGGTGAAGGTGGCCACCAGGATGCACCGTGGCGCGCTCGATCCGGGGCCGACCTTCCATGTGATCTTCGCGCCTGGCAGTTCCTGCCACTTGCCGGTCACGCTGGACTCGAACCGTTCCGAGCCCCACATCACAGCGATCTGCGTGGGTTGCGCACCACCGGAGAGGTACACCGGTGACTGGAGAACATCTGGCATGGCCCTCGCCTTTCCTCGTGTCGGATTGCGCTGAACCGGCCGACCAATCCCACCTCCTGTCATGACTGATTTTGACGTGGGTTGTTCAGTCTCACCCTCCGGCACATCACCGGCAGAAGCCATACCTCAGCAGTGGCCGATACCGGACACCACCGCAGGCGGGATGGGCGAGATGGGCGGGGTGCCGTGCCGCGTGCAGGCTGAGGAGTGCTGGGCGGTGGGGGGTCAGGTGCAGTCGTAGCCGGACGGAAGCTGGGTGTTGCCGCCGGCCCGGCTCGCCTGGAAGCCGAACGTGGTGCTCTGCCCCGCCCCCAAAGCCCCGTTGTGCGCCGCGTTCCGCGCGGTGACGGTCCCGCCGGACACGGTCAGCACCACGTTCCAGGAGCCGGTGATCGCGTGCCCGGCAGGCAGCGCGAAGGTCACCGTCCACCCGTTACGGGCAGAGGTGCCCGTGTTGGCGACGGTGACGGGCTGGATGACGTACCCGGTGCTCCACTGCGTCTGCGTGGTGGCCGTGGCCGTGCAGCCGCCCGGCGTGCCGCCGGTCGTGGTGGTGACCGTGACGGTGCCGGACACGGGGGAGAGGTTGCCGGCCGCGTCGCGGGCGCGCACCTGGTAGCGGTAGGTGGTGCCCGCGCTCAGGCCCGAGTCGGTGAACGTGGTGGTGGCGGACGTGCCGGCCTGCGTGAAGGAGCCGCCGGACGCGCCCGGCGCGCGCAGGATGTCGTAGCCGGTGACGCCCACGTTGTCGGTGGAGGCGGCCCAGGTCAGGGTGGTGGTGGCGGTGGTCGTGCCCGAGGCGGAGGGGAGGCCGGGGGCGGTGGGCGGGGCGGTGTCGGTGCCGCTGGTGGCCGGTGGGACGCGGATGATGCGGTCGTCCTGCGCCACCGGGGTGCCGCGGCCGTCGCGGTTGCTGGTGCCGAGCCAGAGCCAGCCGTCCGGACCGACCGCGACCGCGCGCAGGCGTCCGTAGGCTCCCTGAAGTTCGGGTACGGGCGTGCCCGCGCCGCCGCTCGACGTCAGCGGGACCGCCCAGACTCGCTGGCCGCGCAGCGCGGCGGCGAAGAGCGTGCCGTTGGCGTAGGCCAGGCCGCTGGGGGAGGCCTCGGCGGTGGTCCAGGTGACGATCGGGTTGCGGAAGGAGGTGTTCGAGCAGGTGCCTTCGCAGGTGGGCCAGCCGTAGTTGCCGCCCGCGACGATCTGGTTGACCTCGTCCCAGGTGTTCTGGCCGAACTCGGTGGCGTACATGCGGCCCTGCGCGTCCCAGGCCAGGCCCTGCACGTTGCGGTGGCCGTAGCTCCACACGCGGGAGCCGGCGAACGGGTTGCCGGAGGGGACGCCGCCGGTCGGCGTCATGCGCAGGATCTTGCCGGCGGGGCTGTTGAGGTTCTGGGCGTTGGCGCTGTTGTTCGCGTCGCCGGTGGCGACGTAGAGCATGCCGTCGGGGCCGAACGCGATCCGGCCGCCGTCGTGGATGGTTGCGCTCGGCACCCCGGAGAAGAGCACCGTCTGGGTCTGCGGCGCGCTGAGCTGGAACCTGACCAGCCGGTTGTCGCCGCTCGTGCTGGTGAAGTACGCGTACACCCACCCGTCCTGCGCGTACGACGGCGACACGGCGAGGCCCAGCAGCCCGCTCTCGCCCGACGCGCTCACCCCGCTCACCGTGGCGACCTGGACGGGTGCCTGGCCGGGCCGGACCTGCATGACGCGGCCGGTGTTCCGCTCGGAGGCCAGCGCGCTGCCGTCCGGCAGGAACGCCAGCGCCCACGGCACCTGCAGGCCGGTGACCGACACCTCCGCCCTGCCGAAGTCGAACCCGCCGACCACCTGGGCCTGCGCCGGTGGGACGCCAAGGCCGAAGGCGAGGAGAGAGACGAGCAGGGTCAGGATCACACGGGCGCGCATGACGGGCTCCTTGACCGGATCGGTACGAGCACCGTAAGACCCGCGCCGCCCGATCTCAACCGGTGCGCGGGCGGTGATCCGGCAAGCTGGGGCGCAGTGGTGAAACTTTCACCTGGAGGAGTCGCGCAGGCCCGCGAACAGATCGTCCTCGTGCTCGGGCGCGGCCACCTTGCTCAGCACCCGTTCGAACGCCTCGTGCGAGAACGCCTGCTGCTGCGCCTGCTCCGGCATGCGCAGCAGGAAGATGTTCTCCCCCTGGCTCTCGTGCGCGCGCAGCGCCTTGAGCTTGCGCTCGACGTAGGCGGAGACGTCGACGATGCTGGTCACCCGCTCGTCGGGGGTGCCGAAGTCGTCGGAGGGCGTGAAGTCGCCGAGGTCGACGCCGCTGTCGCGCATCAGCTCGAACATCCGCTTGATCGAGGCGCGCGGGATGGCCGTGTAGTAGAGCTTGTCGGGGATGCCGCTGCGCTCGACGGCCGCCACCGTGACGCGGTGCGTCTGCACGTGGTCGGGGTGGCCGTAACCGCCGCCGCCCGTCTCGTCGTAGGTGACCACGACCTGCGGCCGGTACTGCTCCATCAGCGCGGCCAGCCGGGCGGCGGCCGTCTCGACGGGCACGTTGGCGAACGCGTCGGGGTGGGCGTTGGTCTCCCAGCCGTCCATGCCGGAGTCGCGGTAGCCGAGCAGCTCCAGATGGTCGATGCCCAGGTGGGCGACCGACTCGCGCAGCTCGCCGAGCCGCCGCTGGGCCACCGCCTCGTCGTCGTGACCGGGGTCGCCGGGCTTGACGCCGCCGTCGCCGTCGCCCTGCTCGCCGTTGGTGCAGGTGACCAGGACGGTGCGGATGCCCTCCTCGGTGTAGCGGGCGAGGAGGCCGCCGGTGCTCAGACACTCGTCGTCGGGGTGGGCGTGCACGACCATCAGGGTGAGTTGCGGGTCCATGAGAGCAGAAACTACTCGGCGGCTCCGACAATTCCGGGCCGCGCCCGCTCACCCGCCCGGCCGGGCTCCGGCAATTCCGGGCCGCGCCGGCTCACCCGCCCGGCCGGGCTCCGGCGATTGCGGAGCGGGCCAGCTCGCCCGCCCGGCCGCGGGACACGGCCGCCGCCGCGCCGTCGCCCAGCGCGTCGGCCAGCGCCGCCTGCTTGAGCCAGTTGTACGGGCTGCACGGCCGCACGCTGATCCGCTCGCTCACCAGCACCCTGGCCACCTCCCGCCGCCCGGCCCGCAGCGCGGCCTCCAGCAGCGTGCGCTGCACGGCGTCGCGCTGCGCGTGGCTGCCGCCGAACTCGTTGACCCGGTGCCTGATCGGATGCAGCAGATCCACCACGGCCGCGTAGTCGCCGCGCCCGAACGCGACGAGCGCCCGGCACACCGGCAGCCCCACTCTGAGCGTCATGTCGTGGTTGGTGACTCCCGGACGCGGCTCGGCGACGTACGCCTCCCTGACCGCGATCAGCTTCTCCGCCTCACCGATGCGCCCGCATCCGACGTACGACATCACCGCGTGCATGTCGTTGAAGGCGTAGTACGGCTCCGCCACCCGCGCCGGCCACGCGTCGGCCAGCGCCCGCCACCGTTCGTGCTGGTCGGAGCCCTCCAGGTACAGCCGCCACAGCAGCGCCGCCGCGTCGAGCAGCTCCATGCACGCCTGCCCGTCGGCCAGCACGGCGTCGTAGACGGCCAGCACGCGCGGCACGTCGCCGGTCTCCAGCGCGTACAGGCACCAGTGCCACCAGTTGTGGATGTTGAAGAACGTCCCCGACGACCAGTCGGGCACCCGCGCGTCGAGGTAGCGCAGGCCGTCGCCGAAGCGGCCCTGCATCTCGTAGGTGTGCACCACCGCGTGGATGCCCCACACGTCGCGGCGGTTCAGCTCGACGGCCCGCAGCCCGACCTCCTCCGACCGGTCGTAGTGCCCGGCCTCCTCCAGGCCGAACGCGTACATGCCGAGCACGTGCCCGAAGTGCGGGTCGTCCTCGCGCCAGGCGGTCAGCGCGCCGCCGACGCGGTCGCGCAGCATGCGCGCGTCGCCGGTGAAGAAGTCGATCTGGTGCCCGGCGGCCAGCGCGAGCGCGTCGCGCGGATGCTCGGCGGTGATCTCGGCGAGCAGCGCCCCGCAGGTCAGGAAGTCGCCGCCGAGCAGCGCGGACACGGCGGCGAGGTGCGCCCGCTCGCGGGGGAGCAGCGCGCCCTCGTCGATCCTGCGCAGGAACGCTCCGAACCGGACCCGCGCCGTGCGCGCGTCCTCGACCTCGGTGGTCAGCAGCCCCAGGTACGCCGCCAGGACGTTGCCCATCGCGAAGTCGGGCGACTCCGCCAGTGCGGCGTTCGCCTCGGCGTCCACCTCGGCCCTGAAGTGCAGCAACTCGTCGATCGCGCGGTCGTAGTGCCGCACCGCCGCGGCACTCGCCCCCGTCATCGCGAGGCCGTGCTGGTCGTGGCTCACCGCACCACTGTAACCAGCCGCGTCGTCCCTGGCAGGCCCACCCCGATGCGTAGATCCGGGAATCCCGGGCACTCGGGTTGCTCCAGCAATACCTTTTTTTGGAGGAAACGGTGAATACCGCGCAACAGGCGGGACGCGAGGCCAGGGCAGCCACGCAGCGCGCGACGCGCAGCCGGCCGATGGCCGTGCTGACCCGGGTCGGCCTGGCGTGCCGTGGCGTGCTGTACGCACTGATCGGCGTGGTGGCCCTGCAGGTCGGGCTCGGCCAGGGATCCGGCGAAGAGGCGGACAAGGCCGGGGCGATCAGCACGTTAGCTCGGCTGCCCTTCAGCGAGGTGCTGTTGTGGATCATGGTCGCCGGGTTCGTGGCGCTGGCCCTGTGGCAGGCCTCCGAGGCGCTGTTCGGCGGCGGCGAGCCGTTCGAGCGGGCCGAGGCGGTCGCCCGGGTCGTCGTCTACGGCCTGGTCGTCTACACGCTGTGGAGTGTGATCACCTCGGGCAAGGCCGGCTCCGACGACCAGAAGTCGCAGGACGCGACGGCCAAGCTGCTCTCCCTGCCCGCCGGGCAGTGGATCGTGGGCGCGGTCGGGCTCGGCCTCATCGCGCTCGGCGTGTACTGGGCGCACCGGGGCGTCACCAAGGGCTTCAGGGAGGAGCTCGACCAGGGGCGGATGTCGCCCAAGGCCAGGAAGGTCATGGACCGGCTCGGGGTCGGCGGGTACATCGCCCGCGGGGCGATCGCCGGGATGGCCGGCATCCTCGTCGGCTACGCGGCGATCACCCATGACGCGGACAAGGCGGGCGGCATCGACGCCACGCTGCGGCAGTTCGCCGAGACCCCGGCCGGGCGACCGCTGCTCGTGGTCGTGGCGCTGGGAGTGCTGCTGTTCGCCGGGTACTGCTTCGGCGAGTCGCGCTGGCGCCGTACCTGAGAACTAGGCCGAACGCTTCGACACGACGGCCCGTCCCATCGACGGGTCGTCGCAGAACGCGCCGTCGACGCCGAGCTCGAGCAGCCGCGACAGCCAGCCCATCACGTTCCCCGTCGCACGCGGGTAGACGGGGCTGGCCGGGTTGCCGAGCCGGTAGTCGGCGGGAAGCTGCGAGTTCTCGTTCCGGATCGTCCACACGTGCACGTCCAGGCGCCATGCGCGTCCGCCACGAGCGTGGTGGGCGCCGTCGTCGCGCCTGAGGCGTCCACCGGCACGACGCGCCTGGTGTCCACGCCGATCCCGCTCGCGTACGCGGCGACCTCGCGCAGCCCCTCCGGCTTGACCATGTCGTCGTAGGTGCGCGTGCTGCCGGCCGCCACCCAGTCGTAGGGCGCGCCGCCGAACGTGATGAGCTGGATCAGCGGCAGCCGCGTCCTGCCGCGCAGCTCACGCAGGTTCGCCGTCTCGAACGACTGGATGTACGCCTTGCGCACCCGGTACCGGTTGAGCACGTCGAGCAGCGGCTCCTCCAGCGACAGGCCGATGGAGTCGAAGTAGGTGGGGTGCTTGGTCTCGGGGTAGACGCCGACGCCGTGCGCCAGCGCCAGCTTCACGACCTCCTCGAACGTCGGGATCTCGGCCAGCCCGTCGAACGCGGTGTTGTCGGGCCGCAGGTCCGGCACCCGCTCCTTGGCGCGCAGCGTCTTCAGCTCCGCCAGCGTGAAGTCCTCGGTGAACCAGCCGGTGACCGGCCGGCCGTCCACGGTCTTGGTGGTACGGCGGCCGGCGAACTCGGGGCGCGCGGCCACGTCGGTGGTGCCGGAGATCTCGTTCTCGTGCCTGGCCACCAGGACGTGGTCCTGGGTGGAGACGAGGTCGGGCTCGATGTAGTCGGCGCCCATGGCGATGGCGGCCTCGTACGACAGCAGCGTGTGCTCGGGGCGGTGCGCGGAGGCGCCGCGGTGGGCGATCACGATGGGATCCTGGGCGCGGCGCTCGGCCGTGGCGGTGGGGGTCTGGGTCAGCACGACGGTGACCGTACCGCCGACCAGGACCGTGGACAGCATGCTCGCGAGTAACCTGCGCATCGTCATGCGCGCACCGTAGACCTCGAAGGTGGACCGCGAGTTACGGACGGGCACACGGGGACGGTCGGGACGGGGCGGACAAGATGGGACGGTGCCTGCGGCGAATGGGCGGGCCGTTTCGGCGGATCGACGCGTCCCCTTCCCGTTTCCGCAGGCAGACGCCGGTCCGTAAGCCCCCTGATTCGGCGTAACCCGGCGCAACCACCCGGACATCACCGGGCAATACGCCGTTCGTAGCCTCCTGCTCCAAGGAAGAAGGCGCTGGACAGGAGGCGGTGGCATGGAGCTGGCGAGCCATCCCGTACCCTCCGGATGCATGGCGGGCAGATCCTCCAGGCCGCACCAGTCCGGCCGGGAACGCGAGGGCGACCTGCGCCGCCTGCGCGACCTGCTGCGCTCCGCCGTCCTGCGCGGCGCCTTCCCCGACGGGCTGCTGCCCACCGAGGCCGAGCTGATGGCCTCCTACGGCGCCACCCGCGCGACCGTGCGGGAGACGCTGGCCGTGCTGCGCCGCGAGGGCCTGATCGACCGCCGCCAGGGCGTCGGCACGCACGCCGTCGTCAAGGCCGTGGTGACGCAGCTCGTCGAGGCCCACGGGGTGGAGCCGCCCGGCCAGGAGAGCCTGCTGAACCGGCGGCTGCGCCCGCACGTGCTCGACCGCTCGACGATCCCGCTGCCCGAACTGGCCGCCGCCCGGCTCGGCGTGCCCGCGGGGACGCCGTGCCTGCGCCTGGAGTACGTGTCGCTGTTCGGCGACGAGCCGCACGGCATGGCCACCAACTACGTGCTCGCCCCTGAGGCCGATCGGCTGCGTGACAAGCCGTTCGTGCACGACTGGTACACGCTGCTGCACGAGGCGGGCGTCGGCTACGAGGAGTCGGAGTTCATCTACGGCTGCGCCCCCGCCGACGCCGCCACGGCCGCCAGGCTCGGCATCGCCGAGGGCTCGCCGCTGATCACCATGGAGCAGCTCATCAGGGACGGCGACGGGCGGCCGTTCAACCTGGCGTTCATCCACGTCCGCGGCGACCGCTTCCTGTTCGTCTCCAACGCGGCCCGCCGCCACCCGTAGCGAGCCCTCTTCCATCCCCTTGAACGGAGTTGACCTTGACCTTCCCCCTGACGTTGAGTGATGCCGCGGACGCGCTGCGCAGCGGCGAGGTGACGAGCGTGGCGCTGACCGAGGAGGCCATCGCCCGCGCCGACCGGCTGGACGCCGGGCTGGGCACGTACCTGGCCCGGTTCGACGACAGCGCGCTGCAGGCGGCGAAGCGGGCCGACGAGGAGCTGGCCGCGGGCGTGGACAAGGGGCCGCTGCACGGGATCCCGTTCGGGGTGAAGGACATCATCGCCGCCGCCGAGGGCCCCACCACCGCGCAGAGCCTCGTCCTCGACCCCGCCTGGGGCGCCGGCAAGGACGCGCCCGTCGTCGCCCGGCTGCGGGCGGCCGGCGCGGTGATCACCGGCAAGGTGACGACGATGGAGTTCGCGTGCGGCATGGTGGACCCGTCGAAGCCGTTCCCCGTGCCGCGCAACCCGTGGGACCCGGGCACCTGGCCGGGCGGCTCCAGCTCGGGCACCGGCAACGGCGTCGCCGCCGGGCTGTTCCTGGCGGGGCTCGGCACAGACACGGCGGGCAGCATCCGCATCCCGGCCGCGTTCTGCGGCGTCAGCGGGCTGATGCCGACGTTCGGACGGGTGCCCAAGTCGGGTGTGGCGCCGCTCGGGTACTCGCTCGACCACGTCGGCCCGCTCGCCCGCAGCGCCCGCGACTGCGCGGCCGTGCTGGAGGTGATCGCCGGGTACCACCCGAGCGACCCCGACTGCGTGGACCTGCCCCTCGACCTCGCCTGGGGAAGCGAACCCGTGACGGGGGCCGGGCCTCTGACGGGAGCCGGGCCTCTGGCGGGGGCCGGGACGGGCGGGTCGCTGGAGGGACTGCGCATCGGTGTGGTGCGCGAGCATCACTTCCCCGGCGACGCCGACCCCGCCGCCGCGCCCGCGTTCGAGGCCGCGCTGTCCACGCTGACCGGCCTCGGCGCCACCCTGACCGAGGTGACGCTCCCGTACTGGAACGAGATGCTCACCGCGAACCTCGTCACCGCCTGCGCCGAGGCCCTCGCCTACCACCGCAACGACGCCGCCACCCGCTGGGGCGACTACTTCGCCGCCACCCGCGCCATGCTCGCCCGCGGCGCCCTGATCAGCGGCGCCGACTACGTGCAGGCCCAGCGCGTACGCCGGGTCGCCCAGGACGCCGTCGCCCGCCTCTTCGACGACGTGGACGTCATCGTCACCCCGACCGCCTCCACGGGCGCCCCCACCTACGAGTCGCTCACCGACGCTGAGGGCCGTATCGACGTGGAGGCCCTGTTCGCGCAGATCTTCACGCAGTACTGGGACTGCGTCGGCAACCCGGTGCTGGTCGTCCCCATGGGCTTCACCGGGGCGGGCCTGCCGCTCTCGCTGCAGCTCGCCGGCCGTCCCTTCGAGGAGGCCACGATCCTGCGCGCCGGCGACGCCTACCAGCGGCTCACCGACTGGCACCTGCGCGTCCCGGCCCTGGCCGGCTGACCCTTCCGCGACCAGCCTGACCTCCCCGCGACAAGGAGAACCCCCGCATGACCCACACCGCCGTAGTCGGACGACTGCTCGCCGCCGCCGGGCTGACCGTGCCCGAGGACGAGATCGAGGTGATCGCCGCCGGCTACCCGCTCCAGCGCGCCGGCATGGACGCCCTGTACGCCGTCCCCGAGGCCCGCTACGCCGACCCCGCCCTGCGTTTCCGCGCCGACGCCCGCATCGTCGACTGGGCGTCGTGACCCCGTGAGGGGGGCGGCCCGCGAGCCGCCCCCAGGGGTTCACAGGTCGGCGGCGATGATCCGCTCGATGTTCCGCTCCGCCAGCGCCGTGATCGTCACGAACGGGTTGACGGTCGTGTTCCCCGGGATCAGCGCCCCGTCGATGACGTACAGCCCGGGATAGGCGGTCAGCCGCCCGTAGTTGTCGGTGGCCTTGTTCAGGACGGCTCCGCCGAGCGGATGGTAGGTCAGGTGGTCGCCCCAGATCTTGTAGACCCCGAACAGGTCCGTCCGGTAGATCGTCCCCTCCTTCGAGTTGATCTTGTCGAAGATGCTCTTGGCCATCTCGATCGACGGCTGCTTCCACGCGGTCTGCCAGTTCAGCTCCACCTTCCCGGCGGCGCCGTTCCAGGAGAACTGCGCCCGGTGCGGGTTGTTGGTGATGGACAGATAGAACGAGGCGAACGTCTCGATCCCGGTGGGCAGCGGGGCCACCTCGGCGAACGCCCCACCGGCCGCCCAGTTGTCGATGCCGCAGCACGGGATGGCCGACTGGAGCGCCCCCGTCGGGTCCCACAGGTGGTTCGCCCGGCCGCACATGACGTTGCCGTTGTCGCCCCAGCCCTTGCCGATCTCGCCGTTGAGCGCCGGCAGCGCGCCGGTGGCCTTCAGCTTGACGAGGAGCTTGCTGGTGCCGACGCTGCCCGCGGCGAAGAAGACGCGGTCGGCGGTGACGGTCTTGGTGGCGACGGTGTCGCCGGTCGTGTTGAGCTGCTCGATGACGACCGTGTAGGCGCCGCCCGGGGCGGGCGCGACCGAGGTGACCCTGTGCAGGGGCGAGACGGTGACGCGGCCGGTGGCGGTGGCGCGGGCGAGGTAGGTCTTCTGCAGCGACTTCTTGCCGTGGTTGTTGCCGTAGAGGATCTCGCCGGCCAGCGCCGACTGGGGGACGGTGCCGGCGGCCTCCTGCTTCATGTAGTTCCAGTCGTAGACGTCCGGCACGAACACGAACGGGAAGCCGGAGCGCTGCGCGTGCTTGCGGCCGACGCGGGCGTACTGGTAGCAGGCCGTGGTGTCGAACCAGGCCGGGTCCACGGTGCCGACGCCGAGGGCGGCGTTGGCGCGCGGGTAGTAGGTGGCGTACATCTCGTCGGGGTTGACCGAGGGCAGGACGGCGGCGAAGTTCTCGCGTCTCGGGGTGACCGCCATGCCGCCGTTGACGAGCGAGCCGCCGCCGACGCCGCGGCCCTGGTAGACGGTGATGCCGCCGAACTCCTCGGCGTCCAGGATGCCCGCGTGGCGGGGGATGTCGCGGTCGATGGGGAAGCCGAGGAAGTAGTTGAGCGGGGCCTTGGTGCGGGTGCGCAGCCAGTAGGAGCGGTAGTCGGGCTCGCGCGTGTTGCAGAAGATCTTGCCGTCGGGGCCCGGGGTGTCCCAGGCCTGGCCCATCTCGATGAGGTGCACGTTCACGCCCGCCTCCGCCAGGCGCAGGGCGGCCACCGAGCCGCCGTACCCGGTGCCGACGACCAGGGCCGCGACGTGCGCGCCCGAGGAGATGGGGGCGGCGGCGCGGGCGGCGGGGGAGTGCGCGCCGAGGGCGGCGGTGCCGAGCAGCGCGCCGGTGGCGGTGAGGAAGCCGCGGCGGGAGAAGTCGTCCTGCTTGCTCATGGGGCCGGGCTCGCTTTCGGTGACGAGACTTTCGGTGACGGGGCTCCCGGTGACGGGGCGTTCGGGAGGCGGCAGGTGGTGTCCAGGCCGAGCACGTGGTTGAGCCGGCCGAACGCTAGCCACGAGCCGATGCACATGCTCAGCTCCACGATCTGGAGCTGGCTGTAGTGCGCGCCCATCCGGCTCCAGAAGTCCTCGTCCAGCCCGTGGTGATCGACGGTGTAGCGCTCGGCGTACTCGGCGGCCAGCCGGGTGCGCGGGTCGAAGGCGGTGGTGGTGCGCCAGTCGGCGACCGCGTCGGCGAAGCCGTCCTCGACGGTTCGCCCGTCGCGTTCCGTCCGCCAGTCGAGGCAGAACGCGCAGCCGTTGAGCTGCGCCACCCGCAGCCTGGCGGCCTCGAACTCGCGCAGCCCGAGCGTCGTGTGCGCGTACACCGCCATCGAGTAGCGCGAGGCGGCGGGCCCGATGCCGGGCACCATCTCACCCCACACGTACTCGATCGGGTCCTTGCCCTCCGGGATGTCGATCCTCACCCGCTCCTCCTTCCGAGCTTGCCGATGGCGGGCCGCAGCGGCACGTCGAGCGCGTCGTACAGCCCTGGCCCCGCCTCCACGAGCCACTCGACGGCGTTGACCAGCCGGCCCACGGCCGTGGCGTTGCCGCCCGCCGAGTGGTTGCCGCCCTCGTCGGTGGCCTGCACCGTGACCTCGATGTGCGGCCGGCCCTCGACGATCACCCGGTGCGCGCCCACGCCGCCGGGCGGCACGGGCCAGTCGGGGGCGCAGGACGGGTGGATGCGGGTGACGTGCTCCAGCACGATCCTGGGCCGCCCGCCGACGATGCCCTGCACCTCGAAGCGCACCGCGCCCTGCGTGCCCGCCTCGAACGCGCCCATCGACGCGGTCGTGACCGTGGACTTCAGCGGGCGGCGCTCCACGTGCTCGCGCACGTCGTCGAGGTCGGCGCCGAGCGCCCTGGCGATCAGCCGCACCTGGCCGCCCCACACCATGGTGGGCACGGTGGGCGCGAGCATCGGCGGCTCGTAGTCCATCGGCTGGCCCATGCCGACCAGGTAGCGGACCGCGTCGGGCTGGTCGTAGGTGGAGTAGTCGAAGATCTCCTGGCAGCGTACGGCGTCCACGGTCGCGGCCAGCCCGCTGACCAGCAGCGGCAGCACGTCGTTGGCCCAGCCGGGATCGACGCCGGAGACGAACAGGGAGCCGCCGCCCGCCTCGATGGCGGCCAGCACCGGATCGCGGACCTCGGGCGGGGCGCTGCGGTGGTCGTACAGCGCGTAGAGGGAGGGGGTGACGACGACGGCGCCCGCGCGCAGGGCGCTGACGACGTCGGCCAGCGCCTCGGACGGGCGGATGTCGCCGGAGGCCGCGTAGACGACGGCCTCCGGGCCGGCGGCCAGGGCCGCCTCGGCGTCGGCGGTCGCCGCGACGCCCAGGCGGTGGCCGAGCCCGGCCAGCTCGCCCGCGTCGCGGCCGATCTTGGCGGGGTCGTGGACGAGGACGGCGGTCAGTTCCAGCCCCGGGTGGGCCTCGACGGCGCGGATGGCGGCGCGGCCGATGTTGCCGGTACCCCAGACGATCGTGGACACCATGGGCGGAGCGTAGCAAGCGCTTGGTTAAGTGGGAAGGCCCGTGTTTCCCGTGGTCGGGCCGGAGCCGCGGACTAACATGGCATAACCCCGCAAAGTGGTAAGGCAATAAGAAACGCCCGCAACCCGGTCTGTTGCGTAGTCACTTTCTCACTTTTCGTGGCGGAACCTGGCCGCGTCCGGCAAGCTGCTGTCACCGAAGGCGGCGGACCAAGCCGGACAGGTGAGGATCATGAACATGGGTGGGCGGCATGCCGGGAATCTGCCGCCGGAAATGACCAGTCTGGTGGGCCGCCGCGGAGAACTCGCCCGGATCCGCCGGTTGTGCGGGGAATACCGCATGGTGACGCTGACCGGCGTGGGCGGGGTCGGCAAGACCCGGCTCGCGCTGCGGGCCGCCGCCCTCATGCAGCCCGGCTACGGCGACGGCGCCTGGCTCGTCCCGCTCTCGGCGCTCGACCAGGGGGCGCTGGTGCCGTACACCATCGCCGAGGCGCTCCCGCTGGCCGACCGCACCACCCGCCCCATGATGGAGGTCCTGACCGAATACCTGGAGGACCGGCACCTCCTGCTGGTGCTCGACACCTGCGAACACCTCGTCGACGAGTGCGCCGTCACCGCCCGCGACCTGCTCGTCGCCGCCCCCCGGCTGTCGATCCTGGCCACCAGCCGCCGCCCGCTCGGCGTCCCTGACGAGCAGGTGCTCATCATCGACCCGCTGCCCGTCCCCGACTCGGGCGGCGGCGGGCGGCAGGACGCCGTCATGCTGCTCGCCGACCGCACCGCCCGATCCGTGCCTGGCTTCACCGTCACCGACGACAACCGCGCCGACCTGGCCCGCCTGTGCCGTCGCCTGGAAGGGCTGCCGCTGGCCATCGAGCTGGCCGCCGCCCGGCTGCGCGACCTGCCCGCGGGCGAGCTGTGCGAGCGCCTCGACGACCGCTTCGAGCTGCTCGGCGACACCGACGCCGAGGTCAACGAGGCCGACCCGCCCTGGCACCAGGCACTGCGCACGGCCATCGGCTGGAGCCACCAGCTCTGCACGCCGGAGGAGCGGCTGCTGTGGGCGCGCGCCTCGGTCTTCGCCGGCAGCTTCGACGACACGGCCGTCATCGAGATCTGCGCCGACGACCTGCTGCCCGCCCACGCCATCCCCGACCTGCTGTCGGGCCTGGTCGACAAGTCCATCCTGATCTGGGCGCCCACCGGCGGCGGCGAGCGCTACCGGATGCTCGACACCATCCGCGAGTACGGCGCCATCTGGCTGCGCGCCCTCGGCGAGCAGGACGGGATGCGCCGCCGCCACCGCAACTTCTACCTCAAGCTGGCCCGCCGCGGCGACGCCGCCTGGCTCGGGCCCGAGCAGGTCTCCTGGAACGACCGCACCACCGCCGAGCACGACAACCTGCGCACGGCCCTCGACTTCTGCCTGGCCAACCCCCGTGACCACACCGCGCTGGAGATGGCCGCCGCGCTGTGGTTCTTCTGGTATCCCTGCGGCTTCCTGCGGGAAGGTCAGCATTACCTGGAGCGCGCCCTGGCTCTGGACACCGAGCCCAGTGTGGTGCGCAACCGGGCGTTGTGGGTGTGCAGCCTGACCCTCATGGTTCAGGGCGACCCCGACGCCGGCATGGCCTGGGCCGCCGAGTGCGCCGGAGTCGCCGAACAACTCGGCGACACCGCCGCCGCGCTCGCGGCCCAGGCCATGGTCATGGCCGCCGCCACCATCAGGGGCGACCTGGCGCTCGCGCTCGCGCTGGCCGACAGCCTGCTCGCCGTGCACCGGCCCGAGCACGGCCTCACCCTGCCCACCATGCTGGCCCGGCTCGGGCAGAGCCACGTGCACACGGCGCACGGCCGCGTCGAGGACGCGATCAAGGCGCTCGAGGAGATGTGCGCCGACTGCGACAAGCACGGCGAACGCTGGATGCGGGCCTACGCCGACCTCTTCCGCGCCCAGGCGGAGCTGTCGCTCGGCCGCAACGACGCCGCCCAGGCCTACGCCCGCTCCGCGCTGGAGATCAAGCACCGGCTGCACGACAGCATCGGCATCGCCCTCGCCCTCGACGTGCTGGCCTGCGCCGCGTCCGCCTCCGGCCACGGCGAGCCGGCCGCCCGGCGGCTCGGCCTGGCCCAGCAGGTGTGGGACACGGTCGGGCGGGCGCAGATCGGCATCCAGGAGTGGGTCGCCGCCCGGGAGACGTGCGAGCGGGAGGCCAGGGAGGCGATCGGCGACAGCGCGTACCAGACGGCGTTCAGCGCCGGTTACGACACCGGGCTGGACACCGGCATCCTGCTCGCCCTCGACCCCAACCCCGCCCACCCGGCCGGCGAACGCTGAGCGGCTCAGGCCGCCGGGGCGATCCGGGCGGCCGTCGCGAAGAGGTGGTGCTCGTCGCCGGGGCGGCACATGAGCTGCAGGCCCACCGGCAGGCCGTCCACCGTCCCGGCGGGCACGGTCAGGGCGGGCAGGCCGAGCACGTTCCACGGGCTGGTCAGGGCGAGCAGCGCGGGACGCACCGCGACCGCCCGGCCGTCCACCTCGACCTCGCGCCGGTCGATCGGCGGCGCGACGATCGGCACGGCGGGCAACGCGAGCACGTCGAAGCGGCCGGACGCCGCCCCGGAGCCCCCGCCGGACGCCCCGGAGTCTCCGCCGGACGCCGCTGCCGCCTGCCCGCCGAACAGCGCCTCGCCCGCCTCCGCCAGCCGCTCCCTCGACTCCAGGGCGCGCACGTGCCGCCAGCCGGGCACCTGCGCCGCGACGCGCAGCCGCTCCAGCACCTCAGGGTCGAACAACTCGGGCGCCCGCTCCAGCCGCTCGGCGTGCACGGCCACCGTCTCGCAGCTCTGCACCACCACGTACGTCTCCCGCACCTCCTCCGCGAACCCCACCGGCAGCCCCGCCTCGCCCGGCCCCAGAGCCTCCACGGCGGCCCGCACGACCCGAGTCACCCGCGGATCACCGTCGAACAGCCCGCCCGGATCCACCCACCCCACCCGCGCGGGAACGTCCAGCCCGGCCACCTCCCCGCCGCCGAGGCACCGGTAGGCGATCAGACAGTCCGCCGCGCCGCCCGCCAGCACCCCCACGTGGTCGTAACTGCGCGACAGGGGGAACACGCCGTCCGCGGAAAGAACCCCGTAAGCGGGCTTGAACCCGGCGATCCCGCACAGAGCCGCCGGGATGCGCACGGACCCGCCCGTGTCGGTGCCGATCGCCAGCGGGACCACACCCGCCCCCACGGCCGCCGCGCTGCCGCCGCTGGAGCCGCCCGACATGCGCGCCGGGTCCCGCGGGTTGCGCGAGGGGCCGTTGGCGGAGCGGTCGCCGGTCGGCCCGTACGCGAACTCGTGCGTCGTCGTCTTGCCCACGATGACCGCCCCCGCCTCGCGCAGCCGCGTCACGCAGGCGGCGTCGGTGTCCGGGACGTGCCCGGCGAAGTGCCGCGAGCCCATGGTCGCGGGCAGCCCCGCCACCTCGATGAGGTCCTTCACCGCGACGGGCAGCCCGTGCAGCGGCCCCCTGCCGGCGCCCGCGGCCAGCTCCTCGTCCGCCCGGCGCGCCGCCTTGAGCGCTCCGGCGGCGTCCACGGTGACGAACGCGTTCAGCTCGCGGCCGAGCGTGCCTGCGGCGTGCAGGGCCTGCTCGGTCAGCTCGACGGCGGTGACGCGCCCGTCACGCAGGTCCTTGGCGAGGTCGGTGAGGGTGCGGCCGGCGAAGGGGCCAGGGGAGATCGGCATGAACTCATCATGACGGGCATGTCACCCCACTACGATCACCGAGATGCCCCACGCACTGTCCGTCGCCCGCCGCGTCGCCGCCGTCGCGATCAGTCTGTGCGCGCTGATCGGCGCCGTCCGCCTGATCGTCCCGGCCACCGCGGGCCCGGACGGCGAGCCGCCCGGCGTGCGCCGCCAGCTCGCCTTTCTCCGCCCGGCCCTGGACGCGGGCGCGGGCGAGCAGGCGCAGACGCTCTTCCCCGAGGGCTACTTCTTCCTGCACGTCCTGTACGGCCTGAGCTGGGTCGAGCTCGGCCAGCGGGACCCGGCGTCCAGACCCGAGGCGCTGCGCGAGTCGCGCTGGGCACTCGGGCGGCTCGACGCGCCCGCGGGCCGCGAGCCGTTCAGCCCGGACCTCGACCCGCCGCACGGCGTCTTCTACCGGGGCTGGACCAACTGGCTGCGCGGCGGCGTGCTCGCCCTGCAGCCGGAGGGCCGCCGCGACCCGGCCGAGCTGGGCCGCCTCGCCGCCGACTCGGCCGCCCTGGCCAGGGCGTTCGACGGGTCGGGGTCGCCGTTCCTGGAGGCGTACCCGGGGCAGGCCTGGCCGGTGGACTCCACGGTGGCGATGGCCTCGCTGCGCCTGCACGACACCCTGCGGCCACCTCTCTATGCGGGCACCGTGGCCCGCTGGGTGCGCCAGGCCCGCGAGCGGCTCGACCCGCGCACCGGCCTGCTCCCGCACCGCGCGGAGCCGGGCACCGGCGAGCCAGCCGAGGTGGCCAGGGGCAGCTCACAGAGCATCATCCAGCGCTTCCTGGTGGACATCGACCCGGCCTTCGCCGCCGAGCAGTACGCCCGGTTCCGCGACCGCTACGTGGTCACCCCGCTGGGCCTCGGCCCGGCCGTCCTGGAGTACCCGTCCGGCATGGAGGGGCCGGGCGACGTCGACTCGGGGCCGCTGCCGCTGGGGGTGAGCCTGTCGGCGACCGCGGTCACCCTGGGCGCCGCCCAGGTGCGGGGGGACGCGGCGCTCGCCGCCGCGCTGGCGAACTACGGCGAGCTGGCCGGGCTGCCGGTCGGCACCCCGTGGACCAAGCGTTACGCCTTCGGGCTGATGCCCGTCGGTGACGCGTTCCTCGCCTGGTCGAAGACGGCCCGCCCCTGGGTGTCGGAGCGGGCCGCCTCACCGCCCGCCACCGTCTCGTGGTGGTGGCGGACGCCGCTGCTGGTCCTGCTGGCCCTCATCGGGATCGCACCCTGGGCGCCCGCGCTGAGGAGGCGCCGAGGCGGTTCGCCAGCCGGTCCAGCGCCATGTTGATCACGATGAAGATCGCGGCGATCAGGATGGCCGCCGGGATGACGTTGGAGAAGTTGGCCGCGATCCCGTTCAGCCCCCTGTCCACCAGCTCGTCGTAGCCCACGATCAGGCCCAGCGCGGAGTCCTTCAGCAGCACCACGAACTGGCTGATCAGCGCGGGCAGCATGGCCTTGACGGCCTGCGGCAGCAGGACGAGCCGCATCACCTGGCCCTTGCGCATGCCCACCGCGTACGCGGCCTCCCGCTGCCCCTTCGGCAGGCTCTGCACCCCGGCCCGGAGGATCTCCGCGATCACCGACCCGTTGTAGAGGGTGAGGCCGAACACGACGGCGGCGAACGCCGAGATGTTCACGCCGATGAGCACGAACGAGCCGAAGAAGGCGAAGAAGATGAGCAGCAGCAGCGGCACGGAGCGGAAGAACTCCACCACCATGGCCGCCGGCACCCGGATCCACCGGTGCTCCGACAGCCGGGCGACGGCGAACACCAGCCCGAACAGCGCGGCCAGCACCACTCCGGCGACGGCCGCCGCGAGCGTGCCGGCCAGGCCGGGCAGGATGAACGTGGCCCACACGTCGCCCCGCAGCAGCGGCGTCCACTTCTCCGCCGCCCACTGGTCCTTCTCGTCGAAGCGCACGTAGACGAAGTACGCCACCGCCAGCAGCAGCACCGCGACGAGCGCGGTCAGCATCCTGTTGCGGCGCACCCCGCGCGGTCCTGGCCTCTCGTACAGGTTCGCGTACGTCATCGCGCCACCGCCATCCGCTTGGACAACCAGCCGAACAACAACCCCATCGGCAGGCACAGGATCACGAACCCGGCGGCGAAGCCGAGGAAGATCTCGATGACCTGGTCACCGTAGGTCTCGATCAGCTCCCGCATCCGCACCGACGCCTCCGCGACGCCCACCACCAGGGCGATCGTGGTGTTCTTGGTCAGCGCGATGAGGATGCTGCCCAGCGGCGCCACCACCGCGCGGAACGCCTGCGGCAGCGTGATCAGCGCCAGCGTCTTGACGAAGCCGAGCCCCAGCGAGCGGGCCGCCTCCGCCTGCCCCACGGGCACCGTGTTGAGCCCGGAGCGCAGCGCCTCGCAGACGAACGCCGAGGTGTAGGCGGTCAGCCCGATGACGGCGAGCCAGAAGTTGTTGGTCGCGATGTCGTCGGACAGCTCCAGGCCCAGGTTCGCGCCGATGCCCAGGCCGGTGAACAGCAGCACCAGGGTCAGCGGCGTGTTGCGGGCCACGGTCACGTACACGGTGGCGGTGGCCCGCAGGGACGCCAGCGGGGCCACCCGCATGGCGGTCAGCAGCGTGCCCAGCACCAGCGAGCCGAGCGCGCTGACCGCCGTCAGCCGCACCGTCATCCAGAAGGCGGCGAAGATGGTGCCGCCTTCGGTCAGCAGAGCGTCCATCAGTACCGCTCGAGCTGCGGGACCTGCGGCAGGGTGAAGCCGGAGGCGCCCACGCTGACCTGCAGCGCCTTGGTCCAGCTCCCGTCGGAGAACATCTTCTCCAGCGCGTCGTTGACGGCCTTGCGCCCGGCGGTGTCGTCCTTCTTCAGGCCGATGCCGTACTTCTCGGTGCTGAACGTCTTGCCGACGACCTTGAGCTTGCCGGAGTGCTGCGCGGCGTAGCCGGCCAGGATGACGTTGTCGGTGGTGATGGCGTCGAGCTGGCCGCCGAGCACGCGGTCCACACAGGCCGAGTAGGTGCGCTCCTCCTGGAGCTGCACCTCCTTGGCGTACTCCGACTTGACCTTCTGGGCGGGCGTCGAGCCGGCGACGGAGCACAGCTTCTTGCCGTTGAGCGCCTCGGGCCCGGTCAGCGCCGCGTCGTCGGCGCGGACCAGCAGGTCCTGCCCGGCCACGAAGTACGGCCCCGCGAACGACACCTTCTGCTTGCGCGCGTCGGTGATCGAGTACGTGGCCACGACCAGGTCCACCTGGCCCTGCTCGATGAACGCCTCCCGGTTGGCCGACACGGTCTCCTTGAACGTGATGCCGCTCGGCTCGACCCCGAGCTGCTTGGCCACGTACTTGGCGACCTCGATGTCGAAGCCGGTGAAGCTGCCGTCAGGCGTGCGCAGGCCCAGGCCGGGCTGGTCGGCCTTGACGCCGATCACCAGCTTCTTGTCGTTCTTGGCCTTGTCCACCACGGAGGCGTAGCTCTCCGAGCCGCCCCCGCACCCGGAGGCGACGGCGACAACGGCGAACACGGCGAAAAGGGATCTGCCGAACATGACAACTCCTCAGTGAGTCAGGATCTTGGCGAGGAAGGACTGGGCGCGGTCGCTGCTGGGCGCGCCGAAGAAGGTGTCCGGGGTGTTCTGCTCGACGATCTCGCCGTCGGCCATGAAGACGACCCGGTCGGCCGCACGGCGGGCGAAGCCCATCTCGTGGGTGACGACGACCATGGTCATGCCCTCGCGGGCCAGGCCCGTCATGACGTCCAGCACCTCGTTGACCATCTCCGGGTCCAGCGCCGAGGTGGGCTCGTCGAACAGGATCGCCTTCGGGTCCATGGCCAGCGCCCTGGCGATGGCCACCCGCTGCTGCTGCCCGCCGGAGAGCTGCGCGGGGAACTTGGCGGCCTGGCCGCCGATGCCCACCCGGTCGAGCAGCTCGCGGGCCTTGCGCTCGGCCTCAGCCCTGGGCCGCTTCAGCACGTGGACCTGCCCGAGGACGACGTTGTCCAGGACGGTCTTGTGCGCGAAGAGGTTGAAGGACTGGAAGACCATGCCGACCTCGGCGCGCAGCCGGGCCAGCTCCTTGCCCTCGGCGGGCAGCGGGGTCCCGTCGAGGCTGATCGTGCCGGAGTCGATCGTCTCCAGCCGGTTGATCGCGCGGCACAAGGTGGACTTGCCCGCCCCGGACGGGCCGATGATCACCACGACCTCGCCCTGCCGTACGGTCAGGTTCACGTCCTTGAGCACGTGATGATCGCCGTAGCGCTTGTTGACCTGGTCCAGGACGATCAAATCCGCCTGGCTCATGCGTCACGCTCCTTGTCTCGGTCAGCGTTGGCGTAACCGTAGGAGCCGCATGTGTCGCGGAAAGGCTTGTGATCGTTCTGCTCAGCAATTGGCCGGGCGAGGCGCCGGCTTGGCCGATTCGGAGGTGGTGCCGGAGACCCCGACGGTGGCCACGTAGGCGCGGTCCCACTCGCCGTTGCACAGCCAGCGCGCGATCAGCCCGTTGAGGTAGTCGCGGAAGGCGGTGTCCTGCTTCTTGATGCCCATCCCGTACGGCTCGCGCCCGAACGGCTTGCCGACCAGCCGCAGCGAGTCGGGATGCTGGGCGTAGAGCCCGAGCAGGATGGTGTCGTCGGTGCTGACCGCGTCCACCCGCCCGGCCACCAGCGCGGGCACGCAGATGCTGTACGCGTCCACGACCTCCAGGTCGATGCCGGGCACCATGGCGCGCACCCGCTCGACCGAGGTGGAGCCGCGCGCGGTGCACACGGTCTTGCCCTTCAGGTCGGTGACCCCGTTGATGGTGGAGTCGCCGACCCGCACCAGCAGGTCCTGCCCGGCGTAGTAGTACGGGTCGGAGAAGGTGACCCGCTGGGCGCGGGTCTCGGTGATCGAGTAGGTGGCGATGACGAGGTCCACGACGCCCTGCTCGATGAAGTTCTCGCGCTCGCTCGACACCGTCTCGACGAAGCGGATGTTGCGCTCGCTGCCGGTCAGGTCTCTGGCCACCAGCCGGGCCACCTCGGCGTCGAAGCCGGTGATCCGCCCGCTGGCGGGGTCCTTGTAGCCGAAGACGGGCTGGTCGAACTTGATGCCCACGGTCAGGATGCCGCGCTCCCTGATGCGGGCCATCGTGGTGTCCTCGGGGAAGGCGTTCGCCTCGCCGCAGGCGGCGGGCAGCACGCCGACCAGCACGGCCACCAGCAGCGCCCGTAACGCCCTCATCGGATGCGGTACCGGTGCTGTGGCCGCCCCGTCGTCCCGTACTTCGGCCGGCCCTCCACCAGCCCCCGCTCGGCCAGGTGCTCCAGGTAGCGGCGGGCGGTGGCCCGGCTGACGCCGACCTTGGCCGCCAGCTCGTCGGCCGAGGCGTCCTCGACGTCCGACAGCGCGTCCAGCACCGCCTGCTCGGTGGAGGCGGAGATGCTCTTGGGGCGGGTGCCCACGTCGAGGTGGAGCGAGCGGAAGAGGTTGTCGATCTCCTGCTGGTCGGTGAAGCGGGCCTCGGACTCCAGCTGCTTGACCGTGGCGGCGTAACGCAGCAGGGCCTGCTCCAGCGTGCCCGCCCTGGTCGGCTTGACCAGGTAGTTGAGCGCGCCGCGCTGGATGGCGGCGCGTACCGTCGCCGACTCCTTGCGCCCGGAGATCACGATGACGTCGGCGGGCGGCTGGTCGGGGCGGCGCAGCCGGTGCGCGACCTCCAGACCGGGCATATCAGGGAGGTGCAGATCGAGCAGCACCAGCCGGGGCGCGAACCGCCCGGCCGCGGCCAGCGCCGCGTGGCCGGTGTGCGCAATGCCCACGACCCTGAACCCGAGCACCCGGTTGACCTGCGCGTGCAGGGCCGCCGTGACGACCGGGTCGTCGTCCACGATGAGAACGGTGATGTCCCTGAGCTCAGGCACCGCCACGCTCCTCGTCATTCAGGTAGATCACTGCAGCTTAAGCGGGTTTTAATAAAAAAGATCACCTTTTGCTCTTTCTGCTCACGGGGAACCGGCGCGCAAGCCAGTTTCCTCCTAATCTGTACCCGAGCGAGTGGGGGGAGGGACGGACGCCCGTGCGATGGTTGCTCGCGGTGACTGCCCTGTGGACGTTACTCGGCCTGCTGCCCCTGGCGCTGCTCACCTCGTCCAGCATCTCGCTGTCGGAGAACGCGATGAGCGACGAGGTGCGCGAGCGCGTCAGGACCACCGCGTCCGTCAGCAGGGTCGTGGTGGAACAGCAGATGAACTCGCTCAAGCAGCTCGTCACCGCCTTCGCCCAGCGGCCCCAGGTGCGCGGCGCGGTCAACGAGGTCACCACCGCCACCATGCGCGACTGGCTCGGCGAGCTGGAGCGGCTGCGCGACGGCGTCAGCGGCCTGATCGTCAACTCGCCCGAGGGCAAGATCAGAGGCGCGGAGCCGCCGACCGTGCTCCCGCAGGACATCAGCACCACCGACTGGTATCGCGCGGTGCGCGATGGGCGCCAGGCGCACGTCTCGCAGGCGTACACACCTACCATGGTAGGCGTGTCGAGGGCGGTCGCGGTGGCCGCGCCCATCCCCAGCAGCGACGGCACCCGCATGCTCGGCATGCTCACCGTCGTCTACAGCCTCGACGCCATCCAGGAGTTCGCCGAGGAAGCCGCCGAGGCGCAGGACATCCGGCTGCTCATCACCGACAAGGCCGGCGTGCTGGTCGCCGACCCCGGCAGGAAGCTGTTCGCGCTCACCTCGCTGCGCGAGGACCCGCGCGTGGACTCCGCGCTGGCCGGGCGGGCGTGGAGCGGTGAGTTCCACGGCATCGACGGGCCCGTCCTGTCGGCCTCCGAGCCCATCCCCGGCATCGGCTGGACGGTCACCGCCGAGGTCTCCGTCGCCGAGGCGCTGGCCTCCACCGAGAAGCTGCGCACCAACGTGCTCACCGTCGCGCTGCTGCTCGCCCTGCTCATCCTCATCGGCCTCGGCCTGCAGATCCACTCCACCAGGGGCCGCCGGCGGGCGCAGGCCACGCTGTCGGAGTACGCCGCCGAGCTGTCCAGGTCGGCCGTCGAGCTGGCCGCCGCCAGGGACGAGGCGATCAGCGCGTCCAGCGCCAAGTCGGAGTTCGTGGCCAAGATCAGCCACGAGATCCGCACCCCCATCAACGGCGTGCTCGGCATGAACTCCCTGCTCATGGGCACCCGCCTGGACGAGGAGCAGCGTTACTACGCCAGCACCGCCCAGGAGTCGGCGCACAACGTGCTGCGCCTGCTCGACGACTTCCTCGACCTGTCCAGGATCGAGGCCGGCCACCTCCAGGTCGAGGCCGTGCCGTTTGACCTGCCGCGCCTGTGCGACGAGGTGGTGGCGCCGTTCGCACCGCACGCCTACGAGCAGGGCCTGTGGCTGACGCTGCGGCTCGACGAGAACGTGCCCCGCCAGGTGTCGGGCGACCCGGTCCGGCTGCGCCAGGTGCTGACGAACCTGGTCGGCAACGCGCTGAAGTTCACCGTCCAGGGCGGCGTGGACCTGCACGTCGCGCTCGACGAGGGCGAGCCCGGCCAGGAACGGGTGGTGCTCAGGTTCGCGGTGGCCGACACCGGCGTCGGGGTCGGGGAGCGGGACAGGGAGCGCGTGTTCGGCGTCTTCCGCCAGGTGGACTCGCCGATCACGCGCAGGACCGGCGGCAGCGGGCTCGGGCTGGCCATCAGCAGGCAGCTCGTCGAGCTCATGGGCGGCCAGATCGGGCTCGACAGCGTCGAAGGCGTCGGCAGCCGGTTCTGGGCCACCCTGCCGGTGGACGTCCTCACCTGGTCGGAGCCGGGCGCGGGAGTGCTGGAGGGGAGGCGCGCGCTGGTCGCCGACCCGCGCCCCGAGGACCGCACGCTGGCCGCGCGCTGCCTGGAGCAGGCCGGGGCCGAGGTGGAGGAGACCAGGGACGAGGAGACGGCGCTGGCGCGGCTGCGGGCCGCCGCCGCGGAAGGCCGGCCGTACGAGCTGGCCGTCGTCGCCCTGGACCTGGGCGCGAGCCCCGGCATGGGTCCCGTGCTGAGCCAGGATCCCGCCGATCCTGACGCGCCGCGCTCGCTGGCCGACGCGATACTCAACGACCCGTCGCTCCAGGCCACCAGCGTCATCGTGGTCGTCACCCCCGGCCGCGCGGGGTTCGCCTGGCCGGGCGCGGCGGGAGAGCGGGCCGTGCAGTCGATCACCCGGCCGCTCAGCCGCCGCCGCCTGCTCGCCGCCGTGGAGAACGCGCTGGGCACGGCGGAGTGCGACGGCGAGCCGCGCGAGGGCGCGCAGGCCGCCGGCCGGACCGGGGGCGCGCGCATCCTGGTGGCCGAGGACGACGAGGTGAGCCGCCAGGTGGCGATGCTGGTGCTCAGCCAGGCCGGGCACGAGGTCCAGGCGGTCGACAACGGCCGCCAGGCGGTGCGGGCCGTGCTGGCCGGGCGCTACGACCTGGTGTTCATGGACTGCCAGCTCCCCGTGCTCGACGGCCTGGCCGCGACCGAGGAGATCAGGGAGAGCGAGGAGACGCACACCCCGATCATCGCGATGACCGCCGCCGCCATGCCGGGCGACCGGATCAGGTGCCTGGAGGCGGGCATGGACGACCACCTGGCCAAGCCGGTCGACTGGCCGCGCGTGCTGGCCAGGATCCCGGAGTGGACGGCCTCCGCCGGGCTGCCGCCCGAGCTGGCCGGGCTGTCGCAGGAGGCGCTGGCGGACGTGGCGCGGGCCTACCAGGCGACCGCGACCCGCACGTTCGAGGAGCTGAGGCAGGCCGTGTCGGGCGGCGACCTGGCCACGGCGGCGGGGCTCGCGCACCGGCTCAAGGGCGCCTGCGCGACGGTCGGCGCGGCCCGCGAGGCCGAGCTGTGCGAGCGGATCGAGGAGCTGGCCAGGGCGGGGAACGCCGTGGACGGCGACCTCCTGGAGGAGCTGGACGGCCTGCTCAGCGCCGCGCCCGAGTGGATGAACGCCGCTTATTCCTGAGTTGACACACCGGTTAACACCACGGACATTTTGCTCCACTAGCGTGCGCAAAGAAGATGATTTTTCCTGGATTGGAAGACTAATGGCTGATTTGTCCGGCGAAGCGGACGGCGACGGGGTCCTCATCGACTGGACGTCGATCCGCAAGCTCGCCCGGCTCTTCGACCAGACCGGCGACGACGTCACCGCCCTGCTCCGCACCTCCTCCCCGCTGGCCACCACCTCCGACCTGGTCGGCGGCGACGAGCAGGGTCACACGTTCGCCGAGTGGTACGCCGACGGCTACGACTCGCTCGCCGACGCCATGCGCCGCATCGCGGGCAAGAGCTTCACCTCGGCGGCCGGGCTGCGCGACTTCGACGCCCTGTGGGACTACCTGGAACTGCGGATCATCGCCACCATGCCCGCGATCCCCGACGTCCCCCAGCTCGTGGTCCCGCAGGCCCCGCCCCGGCGGGAAGGTGCCTGATGTTCGACCCCTTCCAGGCGCTGGCCTGGTTCGCCGACGTGCGCGTGCCGGTGGCCGACGTCTCCAACCTCCGCGCCAGGGCCACGGCCCTGCGTGAACTCGCCGCGGACATCGGCACGCTCGCCCGCGAGACCGGCACGGGCGTCACCGAGGCCCGCCAGGCCAACCACAGCCGCACGGTCTCGCGCTTCGCCGACGTGTGGCCGTACGAGCTGGCCCCCCGCTACGCCGCGCTCCAGGACGAGCTGGAAGACCTGGCCGCCGGCTGCGACGACTACGCCAAGGCCGTCGAGGAGCACCGCGAGCAGCTCCTCATCATCGGCACCCAGCTCGCCGCGATGGCCTTCACCATGCTGTTCGGCTTCGTCTACCCGGCCGCCAGGATCGCCGCCGAGCAGGCGTTCAAATGGCTCGTTGCCAGGGCCAGACTGGAACGCACCATCTTCCAGAAGATCACCAAGGCGATCCTGGAGGCGCGGATCGGCAAGCGCAGGGTCGGCTCGTACGTGGTGCGCGAGGGCCTCGACGCGCTGGCCGACTCCGTCCTGTGGACCGGCCTCAAGACCGGCGTGCACGCGGCCAGCTCCGCCGCCACCGGGCAGCCCATGGGCAACCTCTGGGAGTACGCGGGCAAGCACTTCGTCGCCGAGATGGCCTACAACGGCGGCATCAAGGGCCTCAGCGACGCCAGGAAGTTCTTCCCCGCGACGCGGGTCACCGAGACCGTGCTCGGCACCGGCCCGGCGGGCAAGTTCTTCCGCCGCACCCTGTCGGCCGCCACCATCTACCCCCTGGTCGCCAGCGGGGGCCTGTCCGACGAGGGCGCACTGCGCTCCGCGCTGGCCCACGCGCCCAGGGCGTTCCTCTTCAAACGCTGAGCACCCAGGAGCCCGCCATGATGACACCGCCGCGCACCGGCGACCCCGAGCTCGACCGCGCACTCGCCGAGATGGCCGCCAGCACCGCCCGCCTGGAGGAGGTGAGCCGCCTGCTGCGGGAGACGACCGGGCGCGGCGAGAGCCTGGGCGGCCAGGTCGCCGTCGAGCTGACGGCCACCGGCTCGCTGGCGGGCCTGCACATCGACCCCCGCGCCCTGCGGCTGGGCTCCCAAGCGCTGATCGAGGCCATCACGGAGGCGTTCAGGCAGGCCGAGGAGGACGTCGCGGGCCGCTCCCACGACCTCGCCAGGACCGCCTTCGAGCCCTGATCCCGGCACTTGCCGCGCTCTTGGCGTGCACGATACGTGCGGATCCGTATTCTGCCCGTATGGGGTGGACGGAGCCGTCCGGCCTGGACGATCTCCTGATCGAGGCCGTGTTCAGCGCGGGCGCCCACATCGGCACCGTGTACGTCCTGGACGACACCCGCCAGGTCCTCCAGATGGAGGCCACCATGGGCCTGCCCGCCTCGATCGCCCGCACCTGGGCCAGGGTCAGGACCACCGAGTGCGCGCCCATCTCGATGGCGGTGCGCGAGCGGCGGCTCATCTGGCTCAGGGACCGGGTCGCGCTGGCCCGCGACTTCCCCGCGGCGGCGCTGGCGCTGCCGTACGACTTCGCGATGGCGTTCGCCCCGCTCCGCTCGGGCGGCGCCGTGTGGGGCGGGTTCGTGCTGGGCTGGCCCACCGGCGGCGAGGCCGAGCTCACCCCCGGCAGGGCCCGCGTGATCGACGACGTCTGCGCCAGGATGGGCCGCCTGCTGCGCCGGGCCGGCGAGCAGGGCAGACCGGTCGTCCCCGGGCCGATGCCCCGCATCCTCGACCAGGTGCACGCCGCCGGGCCGGGACAGCCCGCCGGGCTGACGGCGCTGACGTGCCTCAACTGCCTGCCCGAGGGCTACTGCCACCTCGACGCGCAGGCCCGCGTCACGCTGGTCACCGCGCGGGCCGCGGAGATCCTCGCCGTGGACCCGTCCGAGATGCTGGGCGAGCGCCTGTGCAAGGCGCTGCCCTGGCTGGACGACCCCCTCTACGAGGACTACTACCGGGCCGCGATCGTCAGCCACCGGGTCACCCGGTTCACCGCCCGCCATCCCGACGGCCGGTACCTGGCGCTGGAGTGCTTCCCCAGCGTGCCCGGCGTCACCCTGCGCATCACGCCCGCCGCCGCCCGCGAGACCCCGGCGGGGGAGACCGGCGAGCGGCCGTCGCTGATCGGGCTGCACGAGATGCTGCACCTGGCCACCTGCCTGGCGCAGGCCGTCACCGCGCAGGACGTCGTCGACCTGGTCGCCGACCACGTCCTGCCCGTCACAGGGGCGCAGGCGCTGGCCATCCTGAGCTGGGAGAGCGGCCGCATGCGGGTGGTCGCCTCGCGCGGCTACACCCAGGAGGGCATCGACACCTTCAACGGCCGCCCCGTGGTGCACGCGGTGCCCTGGGTGCCCGGCTACCAGTGGGACCGGCCGTCGTTCTACGGCACGTGGCAGGAGTTCCGGCGCACTTTCCCCACCGCCGTCCGCGTGGACGGCATGAGCGCCTTCGCGCTGCTGCCGCTGTCCGCCGCCGGGCAGTCCATCGGCACCTGCGTGCTCGGCTACGAGCACCCCCACCGGTTCGGGGACGAGGAGCGCGCCATGTACAACGCGCTCGGCGGGCTGATCGCGCAGGCGTTCGAGCGGGCCTGGCTCTACGACAACAAGCACCAGCTCGCCGAGTCCCTCCAGGCCCGCCTGCTGCCGCGCGATCTGCCCGAGATCCCCGGCCTGGAACTGGCCGCCAGGTACGTGCCCACCACGCCCGGCATGGACATCGGCGGCGACTTCTACGACGTGATCCGCCTCGGCGACACCACCGCCGCCGCCGTCATCGGCGACGTGCAGGGCCACGACATGACCGCCGCCGCCCTCATGGGGCAGGTGCGCACCGCCATCCGCGCCACCGCCACCACCACCGCCACCTGCGGCGAGGTGCTCGCGCACGCCAACCGGCTGATGGCCGAGCTGGCCCCCGACCGGTTCACGAGCTGCCTCTACCTCAAGCTCGACCTCCACGCGCGCACCTTGTGCCTGGCCAGCGCCGGCCACCCGCCGCCGCTGCTCAGCAGCCCCGGCGCGCCGGCCAGGATTCTCGACGAGGCGCAGGGGCTGCTCCTCGGCATCGACCCGTGCGCCGAGTACGCCACCGTCGAGCTGCCCCTGCCACCGGGCTCGGTGCTGGCCCTCTACACCGACGGCCTCGTCGAGCAGCCGGGCCTGGACATCGGCGAGGCCATCGCCGATCTGGCCGCCCGCTTCGTCCCCGATCGCGACCGGCCCCTGCACGACCTCGCCGACGCCCTCGTCCAGCCGGCGTCCCAGCACCAGCGCGCGGACGACACCGCCGTCCTCCTCCTGCGCCTCTGACGTCCGCCCCCCTTACGGGAGTCGCTTGGTGCTGAGGCGGCAGCCGCGCGGACGCTCCGGCCGGTCGGAGGTCCAGCCCGCCTCGTCCGTCCACGCCTGGTAGGACAGGTACGTGCCCTCGGCGAGCCCCTCCGCGCTCTCGGCGGCGATGCTCGCGTTCGCCACCAGGATCGCGCCGGTCCTCGGGTCGAGGATGTTGGTGTACCGCTCGGCCACCTCGTCGTCCGCGCCGAACTGCGTGGTGAAGCCCTCGCTCCTGACGAACGCGACCGCCAGCCCCCGCCGCCCGAGCGGGTCCTCGACCGTCCCGCCCACCCTGGTCGTCGGCAGCCCGGCCAGCAGGCGCAGGACGGCCGCCCGCACCCGCGGGCCGATCGGCATCTCCAGCAGCCACGACGCGCTCGGCAGGAACTCCTCGAAGCTCTCGTGCCGCCCGCCCGCCTGCCACTGGCGGCGCAGCCTCTCGCGCAGCCCGTTCACGTCGGCGGGCAGCGCCGCGAGGTCGGCCAGCGTCAGCTCGCCCAGCCGCCGGTCGCCGAGGACCCCCGGCTCCCGGACGCGCGTGTACACGCACGACGCGGGCCGGTCGCCCATCCGCAGCTTCCCGCAGCGCTTGGCGGGCGTGCCCGGCGTGCACACGCGCCGCACCTCCTGCGGCGACCCGGCCGCCTTCCACACGCGCTCGTCGGCGGGCGTGGCGGGCCGCACGTACTCCTGCCGCTGCCGCGCCTGCACCGGGTCGTCCGGATCGCGCGGCTGCCACAGGTACGCGCTGGATGCGGACAGCACGTTGAACGCCTCGCCGCCCGCCTCGACCCTGAGCAGGCTGCCGTTGATCAGCGGCCTGAGCCAGTACGGGCCCGTCGCCTCCGGCAGCCGGGCGACGTCGTCCGCGAGCCGCAGCAGGGCGTCGTTGCCGCCCGGAGGCGTGATCACCGGGGCGGGCGCCGGCGCCAGGATCGTCACCGCGGAGACGACCGCCGTGACGACGGCGACGGTCGCCGTGGCCGTCCACCCCCAGAACGCGCCCCGGCGGCGGCGGGCGGGCCCTTCCATGGCCGCCGTCAGCCGGGCGTGGGCCCGCCCGACCACCTCCCGCGAGGGCGGCGGCGCGTCCGGGAGGGACCTGGCCAGCAGTTCCAGCTCATCCATGGTTGACCTCCAGAGGGTTGACGTCGCCGAGCGCCGCGCGAAGCTGCTTGCGGGCCCGGTTGAGGCGGGAGGCGACCGTTCCGGCCGGGATGCCGAGCGCGGCGGCCACCTCGGCGTGGCTGAGCCCGCCCAGCGCGCTGAGCAGGACGACGTCGCGGTCCCTGCGGTTGAGCGCGGCCAGCGCCCCCGCCAGCCTGCCGGTCAGCTCGCCCGCCGCCACCCGCTCGATGGTCGCGTCCTCGTGGCTGTGCTCCTGCCGCTCCGCCGCCCGGCCGAGCGCCTTCCACCTGCGCAGCTCGCCGCGGTGGTGCCGGGCGACGAGGTGCGTGGCGATGCCGTACAGATAGGGCCGCACCGCGCCGCGCGAGGCGTCGTGACCCCGCCGGTACGCGGCCAGGAACACCTCGGCCGCCAGGTCGTCGGCGAGGTCCGCCGAGAGCCGCCTGGCGAGGTAGCGGTGGATCTCGGCGAAGTGCGTGGTGAAGATCTCCTCCCAGTCCGCCCCGGGATCGGGCGGGCCGGTGAGACCGGGTGGGACGGCCATGCAGGCAACTCCCCTGTGGTCGGCTCGACGCTGAACACCTCTTGTTGCCCGAAGCCCCCCACCCCTTTCACGCGGTCACCGGTCGTGCAGCCGGCGCGGCCTCCTGCTCACGGAACGGCCCGCGCAGAACGAGCACCGACGCCCTGCCGTATTCCGGTTTCCCGCCATCGAGGTCGGCGGGCTGCCCCCATGGCCGCCCGCCCCGCCGGCTCCTAGCGTGAGGGAGCGTGATCAGTCTCAAGGGTTTGACCAAACGGTACGGCGACCGGCTCGCGGTCGACGACCTGACACTGGAGCTGAGACCGGGCACCGTCACCGGCTTCCTCGGCCCGAACGGCGCGGGCAAGTCGACCACGATGCGCCTCATCCTCGGCCTCGACCGCCCCACCTCCGGCACCGCGCTCGTCGGCGGCGTGCCGTACCACCGCATCCCGGACCCGCTGCGCACCGTCGGCGCGCTCCTCGACGCGCGCGCCCTGCACCCCGGCCGCAGCGGCCGGGCCCACCTGGTGGCGCTGGCCCGCAGCAACGGCATCCCCCGGCGGCGGGTGGAGGAGGTGCTGGAGACCGTCGGCATGGCGGCGGCGGCGCGCAAGCGGGCCGGGACCCTGTCGCTCGGCATGAGCCAGCGGCTCGGCATCGCGGCGGCGCTGCTCGGCGACCCCGAGGTGCTGATGTTCGACGAGCCCGTCAACGGGCTCGACCCGGACGGCGTGCGCTGGGTGCGCGGCTTCATGCGGTCGCTGGCCGCCGAGGGGCGCACGGTGTTCGTCTCCAGCCACCTGATGAGCGAGATGCAGCTCACCGCCGACCACCTCGTGGTGATCGGGAAGGGCCGGCTCATCATGGACGCGCCGCTCGCGGACGTGCTCGCGAACAGCTCGCTCACGGCGGTGCTGGTCAGGACCCCGCACGCCGGCGACCTCGCGGCCCTGCTGCGCGGAGCGGGGATCACGGTGGACCGGTACGGGGAGAACGAGCTGGAGGTCACCGGCGCCGCGATCGAACGGGTCGGCGACCTGGCCCACGAGGCCGGGATCCGGCTGCACGAGCTGCGCGCCAAGGAGGCCTCGCTGGAACAGGCCTACCAGGAGCTGACCTCGGGCAGCGTCGAGTACGGGGTGAGCAGATGAGGGTCCTGCGTCAGGTGATCGGGGCCGAGTGGGCGAAGCTGTGGTCGGTCAGGGCCACGTGGTGGGGCCTGGCCTGCGCGTTCGCCCTCACCGTGCTGATCTCCGTCACCCTGGGCGGCGCGACGGCCACCGAAGCGCTGCGCGACGGCCGGACGGATGTGCGGATCGTCGCCAGCGAGGCCGTGGTCTCGGCCACGTCGTTCGTGCAGTTCGCACTGGTCGCGCCCGCCATGCTGGTGATCACCTCGGAGTACGCCTCCGGCGGCATCCGGGCCACGCTGCAGGCCACGCCGGTGCGCGGGGTGGTGCTGGCGGCCAAGGCGCTGGTGGTGGGGCCGGTGATGTTCGCGACGGGCGTGCTCACGGGGGCGGTCGCCACGGCGTTCGTGTACGCGGTGCTGTCGGCCGACGTGTTCGGCGGGCTCGTCGTGCTGCCGCCCGGCGAGGTGGTGACCGACCTGCTCGGGGCAGGGGTGTTCTACGCGCTGGTGTCCGTGCTGACGCTGGGCGTCGCGGCGGCCATGCGCAGTGCCGCCGGGACGCTGACCGTCATGTTCATGCTGCTCATGGGCCTGCCGCTGGTGATCCTCATGACCGGGGTCCCGGCGCTGCTCGACGCGTCGCTGCGGATGCCGATGTTCGCCGGTCTGGCGTTCATGGGCAGCACGGACAACCTCACCGGCGGGCCCATGCCGTACTCGGCGGGGGAGGGGCTGGCGTGGCTGCTGGCCTGGGTGGCGGCGGCCGTGGCAGCAGGCCACGCCGTCCTGCGCCGCCGCGACGCCTAGACTTCACGCCCGTGTCAGGCAACCGCATCGCCCGCCTCGTGACAGGAGTCCTCCTGGGCACAGTCCTGGGCACGATCCTCGGCGTGGCCGAGCTGCTCTTCCTGGCCGCCGCGGCGCCCGCCGCGCTGGTCCCCGCCCTGCGGCCCGCCGCCGCGCGCGGGCTGGCCCGGCTGACCGCGCTGGAACGCGCCCGCCTGTCCAGGTGGCTCGGGCACGAGGCGGCGCGGCACGACGGCGGGTACGGCTACCTCGCCGCCCGCGCCGCCCTGGGGGCCCTCGGCGGGTACGTCCTGGCGAGCGTCCTGTTCCTCGCCGTGCTGCTGCTGGCCGGTGGCACGTGGGACCTGATCTGGGGCGACTCCGAGCCGGTGCCCCTGGAGCTGCCCGGCGTGAAGCTCGTCACCAGCGGGGGCGCGCTCGGCGTCACGGCGGGACTGGCGGTGCTCGCGGTGCTGGTGCTGCTCGTCTGGGCCGCCGTCGCGCTCGACCGGCGGCTGGCCGCGCACTTCCTCGGGCCGACCGGGGAGGAGCTGATGCGCCGGCGGATCGCCGAGCTGACCGAGACCCGGTCCGGGATCGTCAAGGCGGTGGACGACGAGCGGCGCAGGATCGAGCGGGACCTGCACGACGGGGTGCAGCAGCGCGGGGTCGCGCTGGCCATGCTGCTCGGCCGCGCCCGCCACACCCTCGACGGCAGGCCCGATACCAGTGCTGCGGTCGCCGAGCTGGTCGCGCAGGCGTATGGCGAGTCACGGCAGCTCCTCGACGAGCTGCGCAGCGTGGCCTGGCGCATCTACCCGACCGCGCTCGACGAGCTGGGCCTGCGCGCAGCGCTGGCCGGCGTCGCGGAACGCGCGGGCGTGCCCGTCACCGTGCACCACAACCTGACCGGCCGCCCCGCCTCCGAGATCGAGACCGCCCTGTACTTCGTGGCCCGTGAGGCCATCACCAACGCGGTCAAGCACGCCGGCGCCCATGACATCCTGGTGGTCCTGACCGAGGACGAACGGACGGTGAGCGTGGCGATATCGGACGACGGCGAGGGCGGCGCCGACCCGTCGGGCGGCGGCCTGTCCGGGCTGGCCAGGCGCGTGCTGGCCCTCGACGGCAGGTTCACCGTCGACAGCCCGCCGGGCGGCCCCACCAGGATCGCCGCCACCCTGCCCAAGGCGCCGCCGTGCGGGTGATCCTGGCCGACGATTCCGTGCTGCTGCGCGAGGGCCTGACCCGGCTGCTCGCCGACGCCGGCCACGAGGTCGTGGCAGCGGTCGGCGACGCGCCCGCGCTGCTCGACGCGGTCGCGCTGCACCGCCCCGACGTGGCGGTCATCGACGTGCGCATGCCGCCCGAGCACAAGGACGACGGGCTGCGGGCCGCGCTGGAGATCCGCGAGCGGCTGCCCGGCGTCGGGGTGCTCGTCCTGTCGCAGTACGTCGAGCAGCACTACGCCGCCAGGCTGCTGGCCGGGTCCACGGAGGGGCTCGGCTACCTGCTCAAGGACCGGGTATCGGAGGTGGCCGAGTTCCTGGAGTCGCTGGAGCGGGTGCGGGCGGGCGGCACGGCGTTCGACCCCGAGGTGGTGCGCCAGCTCCTGGCCCGCACCACCCGTACCGACCCGCTGAGCAGGCTCAGCCCCCGCGAGGGCGAGGTGCTGCGGCACCTCGCCCAGGGGCTGGTGAACGCCGCCATCGCGGAGCGGCTGCACGTGTCGCTCAGCACCGTCGAGAAGCACGTCAACGCCATCGTGGACAAGCTCGACCTGCCCCGCGACCCCGGCTACAGCAGGCGCGTGCTGGCGATCCTGCGCTACCTGGAGAGCTAGGCCGCTACTTGGAGAGCTAGGCGCCGCTCTCGGTGAACGACGGGTGCGACAGGTCGCCCGACATCAGCCGGCCGAGGAACTCCCGCATCGACTTGCCGTCGTTGAGATGCGGGAACGGCTCGTCCGGCACGTCCGCGCCCAGGAACCGGCACAGCGGCTCCCAGCCTTCCCGCACGTCGAAGACGAGCAGCCGGTCGGCCGGCAGGCTCGCCTTCACGGTGGCCGTGTGCCGCTCGAACGCCGCGACGGCGCTCTCCTCGTCCACCGGCCCGTCGGCCATCGTCCTGCCGGGGCCGAACGTGGCGGCGGTCATGCGGTTGAGCACGGGCTGCAGCCGCTGCATCCCGCCGAAGACCGCCTTGGCCGCCGGGGGCAGGTCACGCTCGGCGCCCTGCGACATGATGGTCCTGGGCCCGTTGTCGATCAGCGTCAGCATGCTGGCGTACCAGGCGCGCGGGTCGCGTACGGTGAGCACGACCTTCGCCTCCGGGTACGCCCGCGCCAGCTCCCGCCAGAAGAAGGACGCCGGCCAGTCCTGCGTCGAGCCGAACCCGTCGAACAGCTTCTCCCAGTCGACCTCCTCGCCCTCCGCCAGCGGCAGCCAGTCGTCGACGCGAGCCGGCTCGGTCAGGATGTTGAACATGTGAAAACAGGGGCCGAATCCGAGCCGCTCCAGCGCGGCCTTCATGGAGCTGGTTCCGGTGCGCGGGAATCCCGCGCCGATCACGGTCAGCACAATCGCACCTCCACGAGTTGTCTACCGTACTAGTCGGAAACCTGCGCGTGAGTGTGACAGATTGCGGCGGATTGACCCGTGTGGCCCGGGGGTAAGGGGGAGTGTCAGCGTCACCCAAGGGGGAATGATCATGACCGTCATGCTCGCCGACGGCCGTCCGATGCCGCGCCTGGGGCTGGGCACCTGGCCGATGAACGACGAGGAGGCCCGCCAGGCCGTCACCCACGCCGTCTCGCTCGGCTACCGGCTCATCGACACCGCCGCCTCCTACGGCAACGAGGCCGGCGTCGGCGCAGCCGTGGCCGACGCGCCGGTGGCGCGCGAGGAGCTGTTCGTCACCACCAAGCTGCGCGGCTCCCACCACGGCTACGACGCGGCCATGCGCGGTTTCGAGGAGAGCAGGTCCCGGCTCGGCCTCGACTACGTCGATCTCTTCCTCATCCACTGGCCGCTGCCCGAGCGCGGCCTCTACGCCGACACCTGGCGGGCCTTCGTCCACCTGCGCGAGCAGGGGCTGGCGCGCTCGATCGGCGTGTCCAACTTCACCCCGGCGCAGATCCAGCGGCTCGTGGACGAGACCGGCGTCCGGCCGTCCGTGAACCAGGTCGAGCTGCACCCCGGCTTCCCCCAGCGCGAGCTGCGCGACTGGCACGCCGAGCACGACATCGTCACCGAGTCGTGGAGCCCGCTCGGCGCCGGCTCCAAACTGCTCGACGAGCCCGCCGTCACCGACCTGGCCGCCGCACTCGGCCGTACGCCGGCGCAGGTGGTGCTGCGCTGGCACGTGCAGCTCGGCGCGGTGCCCATCCCCAAGTCGGCCGACCCCGAGCGGATGCGGCAGAACCTCGAGGTGTTCGACTTCAGCCTCTCGCCCGAGGACCTGACCCGCCTCGCCACCCTCGACACCGGCGGCCGGCTCGGCGGCGACCCGGACACCCACGTCGAGCTCTGACCGCCCGCCGCTTCTCGCCTTAGCCTGGAGGGTGAACGGTTCGCCATGACGGGAACGCCCCCCTTCCTGCCAACCGAGGAGCGGCGAGGATGCGTGACGAGGACACGTTCGAAGAAATGCTGGCGGAGCTGGCCCGCCGCCGCGAGGAGTTCCGCGAGCTGCGCTACGTACCCAAGGACTTCGTCGACCGGCTCAAACGGCTCGGCCTCTACCGGGTGTCCACGCCGCGCCGCTTCGGCGGCGAGCCGATGCCGCCGGCCCGGTTCCTGCGCCTGATCGAACGCATCTCGGCCGTGGACGGCTCCACCGGCTGGGTGGCGAGCTTCGGCTCCCAGCTCGTCTACCTCGGCTCGCTCCCGCTGGAGACCCAGGCCAGGCTGTACGCCGACGGCCCCGACGTGGTCCTCGCCGGCGGCCTGTTCCCCGTCCAGCGGGCCACCCCCACCGGACGCGGCTTCCTGCTCAACGGCCGGTGGAAGTTCGCCAGCGGCTGCATGGCCGCCGACGTGCTCGTCGTCGGCATCCCGGGCGACGACTCCACCTCCGGCAAGCCGCGCGGCGCCCTCGTCCGACCGGAACACCTGGAGATCGTCCGCGAGTGGGACGTCGTCGGCATGCAGGGCACCGGCTCCTTCGACCTCGTCGCCCACGACGTCGAGGTCGACCGCTCATGGACCTTCATCCGCGGCGGCGCCCCGGTGATCGACGAGCCGCTCTACCGCTATCCCGCCATCACCTACGCCGCCCAGTCGCTGTCCGTCGTCTCCGCCGGCGTCGCCCGCGCCGCCCTCGACCACGCGGAGGGGGAGGGGAGCGGGCGCGCCGGCATCACCGGCGCGCCGCGCCTGGCCGACCGGCCCTACTACCGTTCCGGCATCGCGGAGGCGGAGGCCATGCTCCGGTCCGCGCGCGCCTACTTCTACGAGGCGGCTGAGGAGGCGTGGCAGGCGCTCGACGGAGCCGGGGTGGTCAGCGACGAGCAGAACGCGCACCTGCGCCTGTCCGCCGCGCACCTGGCCAGGACGGCGGCGGAGGTGGTGGCCAAGGTCGTGTCGCTGGCGGGGACCGCGGCGATCTACCGCGATCATCCATTGCAGGGGTTGCTGGGGGATGCGATGGTGCCGCAGGAGCACGCCTTCCTGAGCCCGGCGATGTACGACGCCGCGGGGGCCGTCCTCATGGGGCTGCCTCCCACGGCGCCCGCCTTCCGCTGAGCACCAGCACCAGCACCGTACGCGCTGCGCTAGAACGCGCTGTGGGCCAGCCAGTGCTCCAGCAGCGCGCTGTCCCCGCTGACGTCGGCGGGCGGCGTCCGCCGCGACAGCACCAGCATGATCTCGGTCACCGTCCCCGACACCACCACGTCACCGGGCCCGTTCCCGCGCTCCCACCGAAGCCCCTCCGGCAGCCGATGGATCACCCAGCCCGCCATCCCCCGCGCCCGGAACGCCAGCCGCTGGCCCGCCCCCCGCATCAGCGCCAGCTCCGGCTTGAACGTCTCCCCCCTCGGATGCGACATCAACTCGGCCCCCTCGGTGATGACGTCGGCGGCCAGGTCATCGGCGACCTCGTACCCGGTGCCGGTCGTCAGCGCCGCGTCGTAACGATGGATGACGGTCTCGCACAACATCCTGCGCAGCCAGAACGCCGCCGGCACCGGCCCCACGAACGACCACACCTCGGCGTCCGCCCCCACCTCGCGCACCGCCTCGACCAGCTCCCCGGCCCCCGCCCGCAACCACGCCCCCCACTCGTCCGGAGCCCCCGGATCGGCCTCGTCGGGATAGGGCACCGCCACGCCCTCGCGCACCAACGCGGCCCCCCACCGGTCGGCCTGCCCGACATGCGAGACCAGAGTCCGCAACCGCCACTCGGGACAGGTCGGCACCACAGCCTCCGGATCGCCCCCGGCGACCGCCTCGGCGAACCCTTCCGTCTGCTCCCGCAGCCCCTCCGCGAGCCGCGCGTAGTCCAGAGCCGGCATCGGCGTCACTCCTCTTCCTCGGGTACGCCGCTACCGTAGGAACTCCAGTCGGGTGGAGGTTCAAGTGCTCTTACGCGATGAGACGCTCGGGATCGGAGAGCTGGCCCGGCTGACGGGCGTCCCGGTGCGTACCATCCGCTTCTACTGCGACGAGGGCATCGTCGCGTCGGCGCGCAGCACGGGGAACCACCGCAGGTTCGGCCGCGACGCCGTCGATCGGCTCGTCCTGATCAGGCGGCTGCGCGCGCTCGGCCTCGGGCTGAACGCGATCGCGCGGGTGCTCAGCGGCGAACGTTCGATGGCCGACGAGGTGTCCGCGGAACGGGCCGCGCTGGACGCGCGGCTGGCCGAGCTGGCCTGGCGCCGCGCCGCGCTGCGCGCCGTCGAGGAGGCCGTCCCCGACCAGCGGGCGTCCAGGCTCGAACTGCTGGCCGCCGTGCAGGACGCCGCCGCCGCACGCGAGCGGCTGGTCGGCTTCTGGCGGCGGCAACTGGTCTCGCCCGTCTCCGACGGGATCTACGCCTCGTTCCTGTCCATGGCCGCGCCCCAGCCGCCCGCCGACCCCACTCCGCTGCAGGTGGTCGCGTACGCCGAACTCGTCCATCTCGTCGGCGACCGGGCGCTGACGAGCGGCCTGCGCGCCAGGGCCCTCGCCAACGCCCGCACGATCGGCGACGAGGACGCCCTGATGCACGGCGTCGGCGAGGCGGTCACGCTGGCCCAGCCGTGCGTGGTCGCGGGCGAGCAGCCGCGCCCGGGGCCGGAGCTGGACCGCTTCGTCGCCGCCCACGCCACCGTTCGCGGGCGCGACGACACCCCGGCCTTCCGCCGTGAGCTGATGGGCATCGTGGCGTCCGACCGCGATCCGCGCGTACGCCGTTATTGGCGGCTCGTGGGTGAGGTGAGCGGTGAGCGGGCCACGATCGGCGCGCTGGTCGCCTGGCTGACCGACTCACTCGAACGTTCCCTCACCCGCTGACGCGCGGGGCGGCGGTCGGCCGGTGCGAGCGCCGGGTCACGAGCACGGCGGCGGCGGCCAGCAGCAGCCAGGCCGACGTCATGACGATCAGCCACGTCCACCCCGCCTCGCCGTAGACGACGGCGCCCAGGGTGCCGCCCGCGCCGCTGCCGAGGTAGTAGCAGAGCGTGTAGACGCCCGCCGCCCTGCCCCGGGCGGGCGGGGGCGCGTCGGCGGTCACCCAGGCGTTCGCGATGGCGTGCGCGGCGAAGAAACCGGCGGTCAGCACGGCGAACCCGAGCGCGATCACGGGCAGCGACGGGTGCGCGGTCAGCGCCGAACCCACCACCGTCACCGCCAGCGCCGCCACCAGCGCCGACGTCCGGCCCAGGCGTGCGGCCAGCCTGCCCGCGGCGGCCGAGGAGGCGGTGCCCATCGCGTAGGAGAGGAACACCAGCGAGGCGGCGGCGGGGCTCAGCGAGATCGGCGGCGCGGCCAGGCGGAAACCGGCCGCGTTGTAGAGCGCCACGAACGCGCCCATCGCGAGTGCCCCGACCGCGAACGGCGCCACCAGCCCAAACCCGAGCCGCGCACCGTCCCTGCGAGACGCGCCGTCCCTCCGCGTCTCTCCGCGCGGCAGGGTGACCGCCGTGAACAGCGCGCACACCAGCGAGACTCCTGCCACCGCCACCAGCGACCCGTGCCACCCCAGCGGCCCGGCGGCAAACCCGGCGCCGAGGCGTCCCAGCATGCCCCCGACCGAGTTGCCCGCGATCATCGCCCCCACCGCCCCCGCGAGGCGGGCCGTGCCGACCTGGTCTGCCAGGTACGCCGCCGCGACCCCCGCGAAGCCGGCGATGGCCACCCCCTGCACCCCGCGCATCACCAGGAACGCAGGAAAGGACGGCGCGAGCGGCAGCAGCAGCCCGATCACCGCCGACACCACCACCGACCAGAGGATCACCCGCCGCCGCCCGAGCACCCCCGCCAGCCACGCCAGGGGCAGCACCGCGACGGCCAGGGAGGCGGTCGCCACCCCGATGGCGAGCGAGGCGCTGCCCGGGTCGAGCCGGTAGGCGGCGGCGAGCTGGGGGAGCACCGGCTGGGGCGCGTACAGCAGGGCGAACGACGACAGCCCCGCCGCCGCCACGGCCGCGCTCACCCGCCGGGTGTCGACGACCGGTTCGGAAGCTTGAAGAACCACCACCCCCCAAACGCTAAGCATGGCTAATAAATACGTCTAATACATCTCCATGCAATAATCCATACAATGATGGATGATTCCGACGACCGGCTGGCCGCCCGCCTGGCCCCGGCCCTCGCGCTGCTGGCCGCCGTGGGCGAGACCGGGCACGTGACGCGCGCCGCCGAGCTGCTCGGCATCCCGCAGCCCACCGCCAGCCGCCGGCTCGCCGCCCTGGGCGAGCTCGTCGGCGCCCCGCTCGTCCTTCCCTCGGGCCGCGGCATCCGCCTGACCAGGGCAGGACGTACGCTGGCCGCCGCCTCCACCCGCGCGCTGGCCGCCATGACCGCCGCCGCCCGCGAGGTGCGCGAGGAGATCGACCCCGGCAGCGGCCGCATCGTCCTCGGCTTCCTGCACCTGCTCGGGCGCACGCTGGTGCCGTCCCTCATCGGCGGCTTCCGCGAGCGCAACCCGGGCATCCGCTTCAGCCTGGCGCAGGGCTCGCGGCAGGACATGCTGGACGCCCTGCGCGAAGGCGAGATCGACCTGGTGTTCGTCGCGCCAATGCCGCTCGACGACCCCGGCCTCGTCAGCCGCCCGCTCGCCGACCAGGAGCTGGTGCTGTGCGTGCCGCCGTCCCACCGCCTGGCCGCCAGGGCGCGGGTGCGGGCGGCCGAGCTGGCGCGGGAGGAGTGGGTGACGCTGGAGCACGGGTACGGGCTGCGGCAGATCACCGATGACCTGTGCGCGGCTTCGGGGTTCGAGCCGCGGATCGCGTTCGAGGGGCAGGAGTCGGAGACCGTGCGGGGGCTGGTGGCCACCGGGCTGGGGGTGGCCGTTCTGCCGCGGTCGGATCAGGCGCCGGCGGGCGGGGTGGTGGAGATCCCGCTGTCGCCCGCCCTGTTCAGGACGGTCGGGGTGAGCTGGCCGGCGGGGGAGCGGATGACGCCCGCGGTGCGCGCCTTCCGCGACCACGTCTGCTCGCACCCCACCGACCTGGGTCTCGCCTTCCGCCCTGCGGCCGGTGCGTGAACGCTTGAGAGACTGGGCTCCATGACACATGACGGGGATGCGGGGGTGCCGGGCTCGCTGGCGCGGGTCCTGGCGGAGGTGGCGGCCGAGAGGGCGGCGCAGGACGTGCGGTTCGGCATGCAGCTTCTGCCCGACGGCACCGGCGGCGAGGGGAGGGTGGCCGCCTCCGACCAGGCCAGGGACGCGACGGACACGGCGGCGCAGGGAGGGGCGCTGACCTGGCGGCACATCCTGGCCGAGGAGGTCATGGAGGCGTTCGCCGAGTCGGACCCGGCCCGGCTCAGGGCTGAGCTGATCCAGGTCGCGGCCGTGGCCGTCAAGTGGACCCAGGCCCTCGACCGCCGCCCCAGCCCCCATCCATAAGGTCTACAAGTCATTGACGGGCTTCCCATTCTGTGTAGAAGATTTGGCAACGATTGCCCGCCTGCGGATGGGGACGGCCATGACGTCCGAGTCGTTCAACGCCAGCGTCTATCTCACCGACCGCCAAGTCGCGGCGGGCCGGGGCGACCACGTCGCGGTCACCGGCCCCGCCGGCACGCTCACCTACGCCCAGCTGGCCACCCGGGCCGCGGAGCTGGCCACCGGCTTACGGAAGCTGGGCGTCAGGCCGGAGGAGCGGGTGCTGCTCGTCATGTCCGACCGCCCCGAGACCGTGGTCACCATCCTGGCCGTGATGCGGATGGGGGCGGTCGCGGTGCCGGTGTCCACCATGTACAACGGTGCTGAGCTGGGGGATCTCGTCAGGGACTCGCGGGCGCGGCTGGTGGTGGCCACCCCCGAGTTCGAGCCTGCTGTGCGAGAGGCGCTGGCCGGCGCTCCCGAGGTGACCCGCCTGCTGGTCACGGACCGCGACTGGGGCGAGGTGGCGGCGCCGGGCGGGCCGGTCGATCCGCCGTACGACACCTGGCGCGACTCGCCCGCCCTGTGGCTCTACACCTCCGGCACCACCGGCGCCCCCAAGGCCGCCATGCACCGGCACGGCGCGATCAGGGACGTCTACGAGACGTACGGGCGGCAGGTGCTCGGCATCCGGCCGGACGACCGGTGCCTGTCGGTGGCGCGGCTGTTCTTCGCGTACGGGATCGGCAATTCGATGTTCTTCCCGCTGGCGGCGGGGGCGACCGCGATCCTCGACCCGGCCAGGCCCACGCCTGGCGGGGTGATCGCGCGGGTGGCGGAGGAACGGCCCACCCTGTTCTTCGCGGGCCCCACGTTCTTCGCGGCCCTGCTCGCCGCCGAAGCCGCCGAAGCCGCCGAAGCCACCGAAGCCACCGAAGCAGCCAAAGCCGCCAGAGCCGCCGACGCCGCCGAAACCACCGCCGCCGCCGACGCGTTCTCGTCCGTACGGCTGGCCGTCTCGGCGGGCGAGGCGCTGCCCGCCGAGATCTACCGCCGCTTCACCGGCCGCTTCGGCGTCGACATCATCGACGGCCTCGGCTCGACCGAGGCGCTGCACATCTTCATCTCCAACCGCCCCGGCCAGGTCCGCCCCGGCACCTCCGGAACCGTGGTCCCCGGCTACGAGGCCCGCCTCCTCGACGAGCGCGGCGAGCCCGCCGGGGCGGGCGAGCCCGGCCACCTGTACGTGCGGGGCGACTCGATAGCCACCGGCTACTGGTGCCGGACGGCCACCACCCGGCAGGTGTTCCAGGGGGAGTGGCTGCGCACGGGCGACACGTACGTGCGGGAGGAGGACGGCTCCTACCGGTGCCTCGGCCGCTCCAACGACATGATCAAGGCGGGCGGGATCTGGGTGTCGCCGATGGAGGTGGAGGCGCGGTTGCTGCAGCACGAGTCGGTGGGGGAGTGCGCGGTGGTGGCCTACCTCGACGGGGAGGGCCTGGAGAAGCCGGTGGCGTGCGTGGTGGCCGCCCCCGGGCGGACGGTGGACCCCGGGGAGCTGATCGGGTTCTGCCGGGACGGGCTGGCGTCGTTCAAGCGGCCCCGCGAGGTGCTGGTGCTGGACGAGCTGCCCAAGACGGCGACCGGCAAGATCCAGCGCGTGGTGGTCCGCCGGCTCGCCGCCGACCGCCTGGACAAGGGCTGACCGCACCTAGGAGTGCCTGGCGCCGTAGACGGTGACCGCGAACGGGCGCGGCGGAGCCGTGTAGACCTCTTCACCCAGCCGCTTCAGCGTCCCGTGCGCGTCCAGGTACCCGTGCAGCCGATCGGCCTCGGGCCACGGATGCACCGCCACCAGCACCCCGTCAGGCTTCAACAACCCGCTGAGTTGCGCGGAAGCCCGCTGCAGCCGCTCGTGCCGCCCCAGGTAGTACAACGTCTCCGAGCAGAACGCCAGGTCGAAGCCAGGCTCGGCGGGGTGGGTGAGGAGGTCGGCCTGGACGAACCGCACCCGCCCGTTCCGTTCCGGCACCCGCGCCCTGGCCCGCGCCAGCGCCCGCCCCGACACGTCCATCCCGGTGATCTCGGCTTCCGGATAGGTGGCGGCGAGCGCGTGCGTGAAGACGCCTTCCGCGCAGCCGACTTCGATGATGCGCCGGTACGGCCGGGGCGGCACGTGTTTCAGCGTGGACCGGTACTTGTGTTGCTCGTAATCGTCGGTGGACAGTTTCCAGGGGTCGGGGGTGCGGTGCCACCAGTCGAAGTAACGGCGCAGGATCATGCCCTGCCCCTTGGGGGACAGCAGGGAGAGCGTCCGGAAGAACGTACGATGCGCGAGCTCAGGAAGGCTGGGCACGGGCGGCCTCTCTCGGTCGGGGACAAGGGGGTCGTCCGGGACGTGAGGTGCAGTCGTCGTCGAAAGGGAATGCCCGCTCAACGAGCGGGCGATGCCCGATGGTGCCCGTTTCCCGAAAGGGATTTACGAAATGCCGCTGCGCAGCTCCCGCTTCAGCACTTTTCCGGAGGCGTTTTTAGGAAGTGATTCCAGAAAAACAATGCGTTTGGGGGTTTTGAACGGCGCGAGCCGCTCCCGCAGGAACGTGATCAGCTCCTGCTCCGTCACCCCGGCGCCCTCGCGCAGCACGACGGCCGCCGTCACCGCCTCGATCCACTTCTCGTCCGGGATCCCGAACACCGCCGCCTCCGCCACGGCGGGATGCTGGTAGACGGCCTCCTCGACCTCGCGGCTGGCCACGTTCTCGCCACCCGTCTTGATCATGTCCTTCTTCCTGTCGACCACCGACAGGTAGCCGTCCTCGTCCATGACCCCCAGGTCGCCGCTGTGGAACCAGCCGCCGCGGAACGCCTCGGCGGTCTTGTCAGGGTCGTTCCAGTAGCCGAGCATGGCGTGCGGGCTGCGGTGCACGATCTCGCCGACGACGCCGGGCGGCACCGGCCGGTCGGCGTCGTCCACGATCCTGGTCTCGACGTTCAGCGCGGGCCGCCCCGCCGAGCCCAGCCGGGTGAGCTGCTCGTCGGGGCCGAGGATGGTGGCGACGGGCGCCATCTCGGTCTGGCCGTAGAAGTTGAACAGGCGCACGTCCGGCAGCCGCGTGGCGATCTCCTTCAGCACCTCCACCGGCATGATGGACGCGCCGTAGTACCCCTTGCGCAGCGACGACAGGTCGCGGCGGTCGAAGTCGGGGTGGCGCAGCAGCGAGATCCAGACCGTCGGCGGGCAGAACAGCTTGGTGGCCCGCTCGCCCTCGATGGTCGCCAGGATCGCCGCCGGGCTCGGCCCCGGCAGGATGATGTTGGTGGCGCCCAGGTAGACGCCGGGCGTCAGGAAGCAGTGCAGTTGCGCGCAGTGGTAGAGGGGCAGGGCGTGCACCTCGACGTCGTCGGCGCTCATCTCGCCGTCCACCACGCACGTCACGTACTGCGCGATCAGGCTCCTGCTCGACAGCGTGGCCCCCTTGGGGCGGGACTCGGTGCCGCTGGTGTACATGAGCTGGATCGGGTCGTCGTCCGCGATCTCCACCTGCGGCTCCGAGCCGTCCTCGAAGGACGACCACGCCGTGAACGGCTCCCACCCGTCCCGTCCCGCGCCGATCACGCCGCGCACCGCGACCTCGGGCGTGACCGCCACGGCCGCCACCGGCAGCAGCGCCTCCTCGGCCAGCATCCCGGTGGCGCCGCAATGCCGCAGGATGTACGCCACCTCCTCGGCCCCCAGCATGAAGTTGATCGGGACGGAGATCGCCCCCAGCCGCGCCAGCGCGAAGTAGGCCACCACGTAGGCGTGGTTGTTGTGGCTGAGGACGGCGAACCGGTCGCCCTTGCCCACGCCCCTGGCGGCCAGCGCGTTGGCCGTCCTGTTCACGGCCAGGTCGAGATCGGCGTAGCTCTGCCGCAGGTCGCCGAAGACGACGGCGGTCTTGGCGGGGTGCCGGGCGGCGGTGCGCCGCAGGAGGTCACCGATGGCGTGCTGACGGATCATGCGAACACCCTTCAGAACGATGTTCGGGCGATCTTAACCCGTCAGCAGCCGCGCCAGCCGCCGGTAGGAGTCCAGGCGCCGGTCCAGGTCGTAGGTGTTCATCGTGACCAGCACCTCGTCGGCTCCGCTCGTCTCGACCAGCGTGCCGAGCGCCACCGCCACCTCGCTCTGCGTGCCGTGGATCCGTCCCTTGAGCGCCTCGTCCAGATAGGCCCGCTCCCGCGCGCCCAGCTCCATGCGCGCGATCTCCCCGGCGGGCACGAGCGGCGGGAAGGAGCCGCCGGTGCGCGAGCGCACCGTGGCCCACGCCTCGGGAAGCTGCAGCAGCGCCGCCTCCTCGGCGCTCGCGCCGACCGCCACGTCTGCCGCGACCATCACGTACGGCCGCGCCGCCCACCCGGACGGCCGGAACGCGGCCCGGTAGCGCGCCACGGCGTCGTGCATCCGCGCCCCGGCGCCGATCACCATCGGCAGCCCGTGCCCGGCCGCGAGGTCCGCCCCCGCCCCCATGGCCAGCACGAACACCTCCGGCCGCAACCCCTCGGCGGGCAGCGCGTGCACGCCGGGATAGGCGTCCTGCGTGCCGGTGAAGAACCCGAGCAGCTCGGCGAGCTGGTCGCCGAACCGGTCCGCGTCGTCCTTGCCGTGCCCGAGCGCCTTGCGGATGCCCCCGGTGAAACCCACGGAACGCCCCAGCCCCATGTCCACGCGGCCGGGGAACAGCGACTCCAGCACGCCGAACTGCTCGGCCACCACCAGCGGCCGGTGATTGGGCAGCATCACGCCGCCGGTGCCCACCCGGATCCGCGACGTCGCCGCCGCCACCGCCGCCGCCAGCACGGTCGGCGCCGACCCCGCCACGCCGGGCACGCTGTGGTGCTCCGACACCCAGAACCGGTGATATCCCAGCTCCTCGGCCTGCCGCGCGAACGCCACGGTCTCGCGCAGCGCGGCGCCCGGGGTCGAGCCGCGGCGGACGAGCGAACGGTCGAGAATCGAGTAGGCGGTCATGTACGGGTGCAACACACCCGCACCCCGGATCAATCCACCGGGTCGGCGGGGACGCTCTCGTAGTGCCCGGCCAGCCGCGCCACCAGCCCGGCGTCCTGGCGCAGCGGAACGCCGTCCACCCTGCCGACCGGCATCACTCCCCAGGAGTTGCAGAGGAACACCTGGTCGAAGCCCGTCAGGTCGGCCACCTTGATCGGCCGGCGCTCCTGCGGCACGTCCAGGTCCATGAGCAGGCTCATCGTGATCCCGGTCAGCATCGGCGCGTCCGGCCAGATCAGGCGGCCGTCGGCGAAGGCGCCCAGGTTCGTGATCGCGCCCTCGCTGATCAGGCCGTCCTCAGTGGTGAGCAGCGCCTCGTCGAACCCCGCCGCGGTGGCCTCGCGGACGATGTGGGCCTGCTGGAAGCCGAAGGCCTGCTTGATGTGCGGCAGGTAGCGCTGGTAGACGACCGGCCTGACGTGCAGGAGGCCAGGGAGCGGCGGGTGCGGCGGGTAGGCGGCGGCCACCACGCGCGGCCGGCCGCCGTGCTCCACCACGTTCACCCGCAGACCGGCGTCGCGCCCGCCGGGGCCCAGCACGGCCCTGATCGAGGCCAGTACCGCCGCCCGGTCGATCCCCGCCCCGAACAGCTCCCTGTTGGCCGCGTCGAGCCGATCGAGGTGCCGGTCGAGGCCGCGCACCCGCCGATCCCTGACCTGCATGGCGGTGAAGTGCCCGTAGCGGGCGTCCAGCATGAGCCGAGCCTCGTCACCCACAGGCTCGCCGTCCACGGCGGTACGTCCCGTCACGATGATCTACTTTACGGGGGTGAGAGCTCAGGCGCTCCCGGCGCGCATCACCGTGTACGGCGCCAGCTCCCCCAGCCCCCGCACCGACAGCCGGTTGACCTCCCGCAGCCGGAACGCCCGATCCCCCTCCAGCTCCTCGGCGAGCTGCGGATCGGCCAGGATCGTTCCCGGCAGCGACAACGCGGTGAGCCTGCTGGCCAGGTTGACGGTGGTGCCGAACACGTCGCCCATCCGCCAGATCACCGGCCCGGACGCCAGCCCCACCCGAAGCTCGGGCATGTCCTTGCCGCGGGCGTGCGTCTCGACCAGCCGCAGCGCGATCTCGGTGGCCACGTGCGCCTTGTCGCTGACGAACAGCACGGAGTCGCCGAGGGTCTTGACCACCCGCCCGCCGGACGACGTCACGATGTCGGCGGAGCGCCCCTCGAACCTGTCGATCAGCCTGGCCAGTTCCCCGCCGGTGATCTGCCTGCTCAGCCGGGTGAACGCGACGAGGTCGGCGAAGCCGACGGCGAGCCGTACGGCGCTCATGTCCTGGTCGGCGATGCGCCCGGCGGCGGCGGCGAGCTGGCGCTGCCAGGCGTAGACCAGCAGTTTGGCCAGGTCGGGCACCACCCGCTCGGCCCGCCTGCGCCAGGCGCGGGGCCGCTCGGCGAGCGGCACGCCGGCGTTGTCGAGCGCCTCGGCGCCCAGCTCGGCCTGCGACTCGGCCAGCCTGGTGGTGGCGCGGCCCAGGGAGCGGGCGATGAGCAGGACGTGCTCCTCGTCGTAGACGCCCGAGGTCACCATGCCGAGCAGCGTCTTGAGCGCCTCGACGTCGGAGGCGGTGAACTCGACGGCGTCGTCGGGCACGTTGGCGAACCCCAGGGCACGCCAGAAGCGCCGCGCGCGATAAACCGGCACCCCCGCCATCTCGGCGACCTGGTGACTGGTGTATCGCCGCGGCTCACGCAGAAAGGCCTCAGCCAGCCCGTCCCCGTCCACGCCCGCCACCTCGGCAACATAACACCCTGTGGGCCAGATCACTCCAACAGTGCCCTCAGGGCACTCCGCTCTCCTTCATCTACATACCCGGCGTAGTAGTCATACATCGCTTTTCTCGACAATCGCGCGGCCAGGGGGCCGTCGCCGGCCCGGACGGCGGCGATCACCTCCTCGTGGTGGCGGATGCTGCGCCGCATCAGCTCCTCCCGGTCCGGCGCCGCCGCGATCCGCTTCGCGATGAGCTTGACCACGATGGAACGCACCACGTCCGTGCAGACCTGGATGAGCTTGTTGCCGCACGCCCGCGCCACCGCGTCGTGGAAGGCCACGTCCGCCGCCCCGAACGCCTCCTCGTCCTGGCCCACGGCGGCCCGCATGGCGGCGACGGCCGCGTCCATCTCGGCGAGCTGCCCCTCGGTGCGCAGCCGCGCGGCCAGCAGCACGGCGGAGCCGTCCAGCACCATCCTGAACTGCACCAGCTCGCCCAGCGACAGCTCCGCCACCCGGGCGAGGGTGGTCATCGACTGGTGTAATGCGGCGGGGGAGAACGGCAGCACCTCCGCCCCGTTCGGGTCGCCGGGCCGCGAGCGCACCAGCCCGCGCGCCTGCAGCACCCGCAGCGCCTCCCGCACGGTGGACCGGCTGACCGAGAACTGCACCATCAGCTCGCGCTCACTCGGCAGCCGCCCGCCCGGTGCGAGAGCACCGCTCTCGATGGCCTCCTCGACCTGCTCCACGACCCGCTCGTAGGCGCGCACGGCACGCACCGGCTCGAAGCGCGGACCACCCATGCAAGCCCCCTTGACCCGAGCCGTCACCGGCTGGCAATGTGCGTAGCCTACTGGTCAGACCAGTGCACTAGCCAGGAGGCTGTAGGACATGAGGCGAATCGGGATCTGGATCGCCGCGGGCGGTCTCCTGCTGGTCACGGCGGCCTGCGGAGGCGGTTCGGGCGGCGATGGTGCGGGCGGCGGGACCCCGAAGAGCCAGACGCTGTCGGTCGGCGCGGTGGCCGAGCCCGCCAACCTCGACTTCACCTCCACCGAGGGCGCCGCCATCCCGCAGGCGCTGCTGGTCAACGTCTACGAGGGCCTGGTCAAGCTCGACCAGGAGGGCGAGATCGTGCCGCTGCTCGCCGAGAAGTGGGACGTCTCGGAAGACAGGAAGACCTACACCTTCACCCTGCGCAAGAACGTGAAGTTCAGCAGCGGCGCGCCGTTCACCGCCGACGACGTGGTCTTCTCGCTCAACCGGGTCGCCTCCGACTGGAAGCTCAAGATCAAGACGCAGCTCGACGTCATCGCCAAGGCCGAGAAGAAGGACGACACCACCGCCGTCGTCACGCTCAAGCAGCCCAGCAACGGCTTCCTCTACTCGATGACCAGCAGGCTCGGCGCCATGTTCAGCCGCACCGGCGTCGCCGACCTGGCCAACAAGCCCGTCGGCACCGGCCCGTACGTGCTGGGCTCCTGGCGGCGCGGCGACTCGCTCAAGCTGGACGCCAACCCCTCCTACTGGGGCGCCAAGCCGGCGCTGTCGTCGGTCACGCTGAAGTACTTCAAGGACGCCACGGCGATGAACAACGCGCTGCTGACCGGCGGCATCGACGTCATCTCCAGCGTGCAGGCGCCCGAGTCGCTGCAGCAGTTCGCCGACCCCAACCGGTTCGAGACCATCGAGGGCACCACCAACGGCGAGGTCGTGCTGTCGATGAACAACGGCCGCCCGCCGTTCGACGACAAGCGGGTCAGGCAGGCCGTGCGGCACGCCATCGACCACAAGGCGCTGCTCGACACCGCCTGGGCCGGGCGCGGGCAGCTCATCGGCTCGATGGTGCCGCCCACCGACCCCTGGTACGAGGACCGCACCGGCGACTACCCGTACGACCCGGCCAAGGCCAAGGAGCTGCTCGGCGGCAAGACGTACAACGTCAAGATGCGCATCCCCAACCTGCCGTACGCGGTCAACAGCGCGCAGGTCGTCAAGTCGCAGCTCGCCCAGGTGGGCATCACGGCCGAGATCGAGCCGCTGGAGTTCCCTGCGCGCTGGCTGGACCAGGTGTTCACGAAGGGCGACTACGACCTGTCCATCATCAACCACGTCGAACCCCGCGACATGGGCATATTTGCTGATAAGTCGTACTACTTCCGTTACGACAACCCCGAGTTCGGCAAGCTGCTCGCCTCCGCCGACGCGGGCACCGAGCAGGAGCAGACCGACGACCTCAAGCAGGCCGCCAAGCTGCTGTCCGACGACGCCGCAGCCGACTGGCTGTTCCTGTTCCCCAACCTGATCGTGGCGAAGAAGGGCGTCACCGGGCTGCCGAAGAACGCCATCTCGGAGTCCTTCGACTTCACCGCGCTCGCCAAGCAGTGACCCTGTACCTCGTCAAACGGCTGGCGGTGCTGCTCGCGAGCACCGTCGTGGCCGCCGTGGCGGTGTTCGCGTTCATGGCGCTGCTGCCCGGCGACCCGGCCGAGATCGCGCTCGGCGTCAACGCCACCCCCGAGGCGGTCGCCGAGCTGCGCCGCCAGTTCGGCACCGACCGGCCGCCCGTCGTGCAGTTCCTCGACTGGTTCGGCGGGCTGGCCCAGGGCGACTTCGGCACCTCGTACGTGACCAGCGCCCCCATCGGCCCGCAGATCTCCGACCGGCTCGGCGTCACGCTCGTGCTGGTGCTCGGCGGCATGGTCGTGGCCCTGGCGCTGGCCGTGCCGCTGGGCACGTTCGCCGCCGTCCACCACAGGAACCCGCTCGGCGCGGCCATCAGCGCCGCCAGCCAGGTCGGCATCGCGATCCCCGCCTTCCTGGCCGGGATCCTGCTCGTGTTCGTCTTCGCGGTGCAGGCCCAGGCGCTGCCGTCCGGCGGCTACGTGCCCATCGCCGACGACCCGGGCGAGTGGCTGCGCAGCCTGCTGCTGCCGTGGCTGTCGCTCGGCCTCGTCCAGGGCGCCGTGCTCACCCGCTACGTGCGCAGCGCCGTCCTCGACGTCATGCGCGAGGACTACCTGCGCACCGCCCGAGCCAAGGGCCGCGGCAGCACCGGCGCGCTGTGGCGGCACGGCCTGCGCAACGCCGCCGTCCCCGTCGTCACCGTGCTCGGCCTGCAACTGGCCACGCTGCTGATCGGCGCGGTCGTGGTCGAGCGGGTCTTCGTCATCCCCGGGCTCGGCGACCTGCTGCTCAACGGCGTCGCCGGGCGCGACCTGCTGCTCGTCCAAGGCGTGGTGATGGTGCTGGTGGCAGCCGTCCTGCTGATCAACTTCGTGGTGGACGTGACCTACCACCTGCTCGACCCGAGGCTGCGATGAGAGCCAGGACGAACGTCGCACTGCTGGTGGGCGGCACACTGGTCGGGCTCGTCGTGCTCGCCGCCGTCGTCTCCTTCTTCTGGACGCCGCACGACCCCACACTCGTGGACGCCGCGGGCAAGCTGCGCGAGCCAGGCGACGGCTACCTGCTCGGCGCCGACAAGTTCGGCCGCGACACCTTCAGCCAGCTCATGGTCGGCGCCCGCACCACCCTCTACGTCGGCATCGTCGCCGTCGGCATCGCCGCGCTCATCGGCACCCCGCTCGGCGTGATCGCCGGGATGACGCCGCGCGGCGGGCTGTCCGAGCTGATCATGCGGGCCAACGACCTCGTCTTCGCCTTCCCCGCGCTGCTGCTCGCCGTCATGCTCGGCGCCGTGTACGGGCCGGGCACGCTCACCGCGATGATCGCGATCGGCGTGGCCACCGTGCCCGCGTTCGCCCGCGTGGCCCGCGCCGCCACCCTCCAGGTCATGGTGACCGACTACATCCTGGCCGCCAGGGCCGCCGGGCGGCGCCGCCCCGCCATCGCCGTACGGCACGTGCTGCCCAACATCTCCTCCGTGCTCATCGTGCAGGCGTCGGTGTCGTTCGCGATCGCCATCCTGGCCGAGGCGGCGCTGTCGTTCCTCGGCTTCGGCACCCGCCCGCCGATCCCGTCGTGGGGGCGCATGCTGCAGGAGTCGCAGGAACTGCTCTTCTCCACGCCCCGCCTGGCGCTGTGGCCGGGGATCGCGATCGCCGTGGCCGTGCTCGGCTTCAACCTCCTCGGCGACGGCCTGCGCGACCACCTCGACCCCAAGCTCAGGAGGATCCGTGCTGAAGGTTGACGGCCTGACCGTCCGCGCGGACACCGTCGAGCTGGTCCGCGACGTGTCGTTCGCCATCGCGCCCGGCGAGCGGGTCGGGCTGATCGGCGAGTCCGGATCGGGCAAGTCGCTGACCGCGCTGTCGCTCATGGGTCTGCTCCCCGAGGGCGTCACCGCCTCCGGCCTGGCCAGGCTCGGCGACCGCGACCTCGTCGGCGTGCCGGAGAGCCGCGTGAAGGGCCTGCGCGGGCGGGCGCTGTCCATGGTCTTCCAGGAGCCGATGACCGCGCTCAACCCGCTCATGCGGATCGGCGCCCAGGTCGCCGAGGTGATGACCCTGCACGGCCGCCCCCGCCAGGAGGCCAGGGAACGCTCCGCCGAGCTGCTCGAACGCGTACGGCTGCCCGAACCGGGGCAGATCGCCCGCGCGTACCCGCACCAGCTCTCCGGCGGCCAGCGCCAGCGCGTCATGCTCGCCATCGCCCTGGCCAACGGCCCCGAGCTGCTCATCTGCGACGAGCCCACCACCGCGCTCGACGTCACCGTCCAGAAACAGATGCTCGACCTGATCGGCGAGGTCGCGCCCGCGCTGCTGTTCATCACCCACGACCTGGCCGTGGTCGCCGCCATGTGCGAGCGGGTCCTGGTCATGTACGGCGGCCGCGTCGTCGAGTCGGGCCCGCTGCGCGAGGTCTTCACCCGGCCCCGCCACCGCTACACGCAGGGCCTGCTCGCCGCCTCCCGCCTCACCCCGCGCGGCACCCGCCTGCCCACCATCGCCGGCAGCGTGCCACCGGCCGGCCGCTTCCCCGGCGGCTGCGTCTTCCGCAACCGCTGCCCGCACGCCACCCCCACCTGCGAGACGACTCCGGCGCTGACAGGAGACGGCCATGCCTACGCATGCTGGCACCCCGCTGATTGAGGCGAGCGGCCTGAACCGGATCTACCGCCGCCCCCGCACCTCGCTCACCAAGCCCGGCGCCGCCGTGCACGCCCTGCGCGACGTCTCCCTCACCGTGCACCGGGGCGAGCGCTACGGCATCGTCGGCGAGTCAGGCTCCGGAAAATCGACCCTGCTGCGCCTGCTCTGCGCCCTCGACCAGCCCACCAGCGGCACCATCCGCTTCGACGGCCAGGAGATCACCGGCAGGCCCGAACGCCGGCTGCGCTTCCTGCGCGAGAACCTCCAGATCGTCTTCCAGGACCCGATGAGCTCACTCGACCCGCGCATGCGCGTCCGCGACCTCGTCGCCGAACCGCTGGCCGCACTCGGACTGCCCGCCGGCGACCGGGTCGCGGAGCTGCTCGACGCCGTCGGCCTGCCCGCCACCGCCGCCGACCGGTACCCGCACCAGTTCTCCGGCGGGCAGCGGCAGCGCATCGCCATCGCCCGCGCGCTCGCCCCCCGCCCCAAGGTGCTGGTCGCCGACGAGCCCGTCAGCGCCCTGGACGTCTCCGTCCGAGGGCAGATACTCAACCTGCTGGCCGACCTCGTGGACGAGCTGGGGCTCACGCTCGTGTTCGTCTCGCACGACCTGTCCGTGGTGCGGCACGTGTGCGAGACGGTCGCGGTCATGAGCAAGGGCGAGATCGTGGAGACCGGGCCCGTGGACGACGTCTGGGCCGCGCCCGCCCACCCGTACACGCAGGAGCTGCTTGCGGCCGTACCGACTCTGGAGGGACTGCTGTGATCGAAGTCGACGCCGATGGAGTGGTGGAGTTCACGCAGGCGCTGGTCCGCGTCCCCAGCACCAACGACCCGGCGCGCGGGCGCTGCGAGCAGCCCGCCGCCGACCTCGTCGAGGCGCGGATGCGGGACTGGGGCTGGAACCCGGTCGTGTACGAGGCCGCGCCCGGCCGGCCGAACGTCGTCGCCGTCGTCGAGGGCGGCGGCGGGCCAGGCCCCACCCTCATGTTCGAGGGGCACACGGACGTCGTCACCGAGGGCGACCTGTCCTCCTGGACCGTCGACCCGTTCGGCGGCGAGATCCGCGACGGCAAGCTGTGGGGGCGGGGCAGCGCCGACATGAAGTCCGGCCTGGCCGCCACCCTCTACGCCACCCGCGCCCTGCAACTCGCGGGAACGTTCCCCGGCCGGATCAAGGTGTGCGCGCTGGCCGACGAGGAAGGCCTCATGCTCGGCGCCCACCACTTCGTCTCCTCCGGCCTGGCCGCCGACGTGGACGGCGCGATCGTCGCGGAACCCGAGGCGGGCGAGATCTGCGCCGTCGCCAAGGGCGCCCTGCGGCTGCGCGTGGACCTGCACGGCCGGATGGCCCACGGCGCCATGCCCCAGCACGGCCGCAACCCCATCGCCGCCGCCGGAACCCTGCTCGCCGGGCTGCGGTCGCTGCAGGAGGACCTGCAGCGGCGCCACCCCGCCCACGAGCACCTCGGCGAGGTGTACGTGACGCCGACCGTCCTGCGGGCCGGGTCCGAGGAGCAGGTCAACGTCATCCCGGCCGTCGCCTCCGTCTTCGTGGACGTCCGCACCGTGCCCGGCGCCGACCACAAGGAGATCGCCGACCGGGTGGCCGCCCTCGCCACCGGCGACGGGATCTCCGCCGAGGTGTCCGTCCTCGTGGACCGGCCGCCCGTGGACGTGCCGCGCACCGACCCGGTGGTCGCCGCCCTCGCCGCCGCCCACCGGGCCGTCACCGGCCAGGAGCCCGTGTACGGCGGGGTGCCCGGGACCACAGACGGGACCGTCCTGACGCACTGGGGCGGGGTGCCGTCCGTGGTCTACGGGCCCGGCGGCAAGTGGATCGCGCACCAGGCGGACGAGTACGTGGAGGTCGCCGAGATCGTCCAGTGCACGCGCGTGTTCGCCGAGGCCGCCAGACGCTTTCTCAACGGGGACCACTGATGGTGTCGCCTCTCATGCGGGCCGGCGAGACGAACTCGCTAATGGACGTGGCGGGGCTGCGGGTCGGGCACGCCCGGCGCGTCGGCGGCGGCTTCCGCACCGGGACCACCGTCGTCCTCGCGCCCGCCGGAGGTGTCGTGGCGGGGGTGGACGTGCGGGGCGCCGCGCCGGGGACCAGGGAGACCGAGCTGCTGGATCCGCGGAACCTGGTGGAGCGGGTGCACGCGGTGGTGCTGTCGGGCGGGAGCGCCTTCGGGCTGAGCGCGGCTTGCGGGGTGGTGGGGCGGCTGGCGGACGCGGGGGTGGGGTTTCCGGTCGTGGGCGGGGCGGTGCCCATCGTGCCCGCGGCGGTGATCTTCGATCTTGGACGTGGGGGTGTCTTCCGGGCGGTTCCGGACGACACCCTGGGGGCCGCCGCCTACGACGCCGCCGCCGTACCCCCTGAAAGGACCCCAGCTCCGGACGGCGCTGCCCCCGTACCCCCTGAAAGGGCCCCAGCCCTGGACGGCGAGGCAGCCGCGGCAGGCGGGAAGCAGGACGGCGCCATCGCCTGCCACCACGGCCCGGCCAGAGGCTCGATCGGCGCAGGAACCGGAGCCCTGGCGGGCGGCCTGGCCGGAGGGGTGGGCACCGCCAGCGCCCTCCTCCCCGACGGCGCCACCGTGGCCGCCCTGGCCGTCGTGAACGCCGCAGGCTCCGTCCTCGACCCCCACGACGCCACCCTCGCAGGCGCCCGCTACGGCCTGCCGGGCGAGTTCGACCACCTCGGCCCCCCGGCCCCGGACGAGGCGCAGGCCTGGAGCCCCGAGCACGCCCCGTCCTTCAACACCACGATCGGCATCGTGGCCACCGACCTCACCCTCACCAAGGCCCAGTGCGGCAAGCTGGCCGCCGTCGCCCACGACGGCCTGGCCAGGGCCATCCGGCCGGCGCACACCATGACCGACGGCGACACCATCTTCGGCCTGGCCGCCTGCGCCCGCCCGGCCCCGGGCCAGGACGAGTTACAGGACGTCCTCGCCGCCGCGGCCGACGTGTTCAGCCGTGCGGTGGCCGACGCCGTCCTGACCGCCACCGGACGCGCGGACGCCCCTGCCTACCTCGACGTCTTCCCGAGCGCACTGCGGAGCCGACCATGACCTTCGAGCAGAGCTGGCCCGCGGGCCTGCCCATCGGCGCCGGCTGGGTGGACACCGCCGCCACCACCGACGTGATCTTCCCCTTCGACGGCTCCACGGTGGCCGCCGCCCCGCTCGGCACGGCCGCGCACGCCGCCACGGCCGTGGAGGAGGCGCTCGCCGCGGCGCCCGCGACGGCCGCGCTGCCGTCGCACGCCCGCCGCGCCGCCCTCATGGGCGCCCATGACGCGCTGCGTGACCGGCGGGCGGAGTTCGAGCGGCTGCTCGTGCTGGAGACCGGCAAGCCGCTGGTGGACTGCCGCGTCGAGGTCGCCAGGACGCTCCTCACGCTGGCCACCGCCGCCGAGGAGGTCGCCAGGCTGCACGGGGAGACCGTCCCGCTCGACCTGCTGCCGTCCGGGGAGGGCCTGATCGGGTTCTGGACGCGCCGGCCCATCGGCGTCGTCGTCGGCATCACGGGCTTCAACTATCCCCTCCTCCTGGCCGCGCACAAGATCGCTCCGGCGGTCGCGGCGGGCTGCCCGGTGATCGTCAAGCCCGCCCCGGCGACCCCGCTGGCCACCCTCTGGCTCGCGCACCTGCTCAGGGACGCGCTGCCGCCCGCCGCCGTCCAGGTCGTCACGGGCGGGGTGGAGGTCGGCCGCACCCTCGTGGAGGACCGGCGGATCGGCGCGGTGTCCTTCACCGGCTCCGCCGCCGCGGGCCACGCCATCGCCCGCGCCGCCGCCCCGGCCAAGGTGCTGCTGGAGCTGGGCTCGAACGCGGCCCTCGTGGTCGCCGCCGACGCCGACCTCGAGGCCGCCGCCGACGCGGTGGTGCGGGGCGGCTACTACGCCTCCGGCCAGGCGTGCATCTCCGTGCAGCGGGTGCTCGTCGAGGAGCCGGCGGCGGCGGAGTTCCTGCCGCTGCTGGCCGACCGGGTCAAGGACGTCACCGTCGGCGACCCCCGGCTGCCGGAGACCCGCGTCGCCCCGCTGATCGACCAGGCCGCCGCCGAACGCGTCCTGGAGTGGGTCGCCGCCTCGGGCGCTCACGTCGTCGCGGGCGGGCACCGCGACGGGCGCGCCATCGCGCCGACGGTGCTGGCCGGCGTGCCCGACGGGGCCGCCGCCTGGGACGAGGAGATCTTCGGGCCGGTCGTGTGCGTCCGCCAGGTGCCCGACCTCGACGCCGCCTTCGCCGCTGTCAACCGGTCCAGGTACGGGCTGCACGCGGCGGTGTTCACGCGGTCGCTGGCCACCGCCTTCGCGGCCATCGACCGGATCGAGGCGGGCGGGGTGGTGGTGAACGATGTGCCGGGGTTCAGGGCCGACAACATGCCTTACGGCGGGGTGAAGGACTCGGGGGCGGGACGTGAAGGGCCGCGGTTCGCGATCGAGGAGCTGACCGTGACCAGGATGGCGATCATCCGCCCCTGACTGCTCCGGGTGTCGCGTTCGGCGGGCAGTCACCCGCGTTCGGTCGCGAGCCACCGCGTTCGGCGGGCGGCCTTCGCGTTCGGCCGCCAGTCCCAGTCACCGTTTTTCTGCCGCCAGGCCCGGAGCCCGGGCCGCCCGTGGTCAAGGAGACTCTGAGACCTCCGACGGGCGGCGCCGGGCCCGGGCGCGGCTGCTGACCGGGCCGTGCCGGTCAGGTCATGCGGGGTGGGCTACAACTCGGCGCGAACCGCGCGGAGATGGTGCCGGATCACCGGTGCGCTGTCGCGCGCCAGGTCCTTCACCCACTTGGAGTGCCCGCGGCGCAGCTCCCGCTGCCCCAGCCAGAGCGCGTGCTCGTGCGCGTCCACCTGGAGCCGCAGCCAGGCGCGGTCGAAACGGTGACCGGACCTGGACAGCACCGCTCTGAGATCACGGCGCTGCTCGGCGCTGGGGGAGCCGGGGATGCGGACGTCGAGCCGGTCGGCGACCCCGCGCAGCCGGGCGTCCAGCTTGCGGTGGTCGCGGATCAGCCGCCAGGCGAGACCGCGGACGTCGCGGTCACGCGACTTGCGCAACGCCGCCTTGCCCGCCGCGATCTCGGCGAGGTGGCCGCGGTGCGCCGCCCTCAGGTAGGCGACGTCCTGCGGTGCGGCGTGCACCGCCGCGGACGTGCCGGCGGCGGCATCGGTACGCCAGACCGCCTGAGAGACGCCCTGGGCCTGCGAGATGCCCTGGGCTTGGGAGACGCTCTGCGCCTGAGAGACATTCTGTGCCTGAGAGACATTCTGCGCCTGCGAGACGCTCTGCGTCCCTGAGACGGCTTGCGCATGGGTGATGGCCTGCGTCTGGACGACGCCCTGCGCCAGGGTCGGGGCGGTCGCTCGCGTCTGAGCCTGAGCGGCCGCCGGGGTCATGGTCAGTGCCAGCACGGCCGCGAGGCCCGCGGGTGCTAAGTTCCGTGCTGTTCTCATGAGTCCCTCCTTTCCTGGGACCCGTGCCCGCTGCCCTATTCGGTCGGAAGTATTCGGCTCAATTCGGCGGATCGAAACGGCCGTCCACGGCGGTCCAGCCGCCGTCCACGTAGAGCACGGAGCCGGTCACGAAGCTCGCCGCGTCGCCGGCCAGGTAGACCACCGCCCCGGCCAGCTCGTCGGCCGTCGCCCATCGGCCGAGCGCGCTCTTGGCGGCGTAGGCGGCGTACCAGCTGGGATCGTCCTTGATCTGCCTGGTCAGCGGCGTCTCCACGACGCCGGGCGCGATGGCGTTCACCCGCACCCCGTGCGGCCCGAACTCGGCGGCGGCCGTACGCAGCAACTGCACCAGCCCGGCCTTGGTGGCCGAGTACACGCTCTGCCCCGGCTCGGTGACCGACGCCCTGATGGAGGCGAACCCGATGATCGAGCCCCGGCCCCGCTCGACCATGCCCGCGCCGAACGCCCGCACCACCTCGAAGGAGGCCCGCAGGTTCAGCCCCACCACCCGGTCGAACTCCTCGCCCGAGTAGTCGAGTAGCCGCTTGCGGACGTTCGTGGCCGCGGTGAACACCAGCACGTCGGCAGGCTCGTCCGCGGCCAGCGCGCGCACCGCCTCGGTGTCCAGCACGTCCAGCAGGCGGGCGGCGCCGCCGCAGCCCTCGGCCGTCTCGTTCGCGGCGGGCAGGTCGCGGTCGGCGCACACCACCGAGGCGCCGTGCGCGGCCAGCGCCAGCGCGGCCTCCCTGCCGATGCCGCTTCCCGCGCCGATCACCACGGCCCGCCGCCCGTCCAGGCGGAACAGCGCGTCATATCCCATACGACGCACCCTAACCACTGGTCCGACCAGTGCACCAGGCTGACCCGAACCAGCTTGGTGTCGCTCAGCGGCGGCGGGCGGCCTCCCAGTCGGCGCGCAGCAGCTCGTACTCGACCTCGCCGTGCTCGCTCCCGTCGATGGGCTCAGGCCAGTCCATCCGGAACGTCCGCACGAACCGGAGCCCGCACTTCTCCATCACCCGCCGCGACCCGACGTTCACCGCCATCGTCTGCGCGAACACCCGCCGCGCCCCCAGCTCCACGAACGCCTTGTCGATCAGCGCCAGCGACCCCTCGGTGGCGAACCCCCGCCCCCAGGCCTCCTTGTGCAGCCGGTAACCCAGCTCGGGCTCCTCCTCCGGGCCGCCCTCCGCCGGGCGCAGGTGGAACCAGCCGAGGAACTCGCCCGACCGCCGCTCCACGGCCGCGAAGAAGCCGCCGCTGACGAACCTCGGCACGGTCCTGTCGAGGATCACCTCCCGGGGCGTGGGCTTGCCGCCGTTGAGGTAACGCATCACCTCGGGGTCGTTGTGCAGGCGATACAGGTCGTCCGCGTCGGACTCGGTGAAGCGGCGCAGCGTCAGCCGTTCGGTCTCCAGGTAAATGTGCACCGGGGCACCCTAGTCGCCGATGCGGGCACTTACGACCGGTTTTCACCCGCGCGAGGCCGCGCCATCCGCCGGACGGCGGCGACCAGCTCGCCCACCCTGACCCGCCCGGTACGCCCGGTACGCCACCGAAGAGACTTGCGGTAGTTTTGTAAGGCGGCTTACGATTCTCGCATGATCAACACGGATCCGACCGCCTACGAAACGCTGCGGGACCGCTTCGGCGCCCCCGTCGGCGTGGAGGAGGCGCGTGCCCAGTGGGGCTCGCTCGTACGCGCCGCCAGGAGCGGCACCACCACACTGATCACCCGTGAGCGCTACGAGTGGGCCGCGCTGATCCCGCTGTCGGAGGTGTACGGGGTGCTCAGCGGCCTGCCGGTCGTCTCGCTCTCGACGGCCCGCGGACGGCTCGGCGACCTGGTACGCCAGACCGCCGGCCCGTACGACGAGGGACCCGTGCTGCTGACCCGCCACCGCACCCCGGTCGCCGCCCTCATCGCGGCCCCGCGCCTGCTCGACCGGCCGCCCGCCCGGCGCGGTCCCGACGCGGACGAACTGCTCGCGCGCGGCCACACCATCACACTGGCCCGGGGCCCGGTGGACGGCATCATCGCCATCGCCCGCGACGAGGACGGCAACGAGATCGCGGCCGGCTCCGGCCGTGACGCCGCCGCAGCCCTGCAGTCGCTGGCCCGATGACGGCTACTCCGGTGTGGCCGGTTCGATGACCGAGTCGGGTCCCGGGTACATGAGCTGCTCGTGCCCATCGCCGAACCGCACCAGGTACGGCGGCGCGCCGCCCGCCCCCCGGACCTCGACGATCTCACCCTTCCTGTCCCCATGACCGACCACATGACCATGAACGATCAGGAAGTCACCGACGTTCGCCTGCATGGCGGTTCCTCTCGGCTGTGCTCCGGCACCTTTGAGGTTCACCTCCACCTTGCAACAGACGGGTCTCCCCGTGAAGCGCGCGCCCGCGCACGGGGGTAACGTCTGCGATCATGCGAGCCTTCGTCATCACGGGTCCGGGACGTGCGGAGGTCCAGGAGGCCGAGCCGCCCGTGCCTGGTCCGGGCGAGGTGGTCGTCGAGGTCGAGCGGGCCGGCGTGTGCGGGACGGACATGGAGTTCTGGTCCGGCGCGATGGCGTACCTGCGCACCGGCGAGGCCCGCTACCCCGTGCGCATCGGCCACGAGTGGTGCGGGATCGTGCGTGAGGCGGGCGACGGCGTGGACCCCGCCTGGCTCGGCCGCCGCGTCGCCGGCGACACCATGCTCGGCTGCGGGGAATGCGCCCGCTGCGTCGGCGGCAGGCAACATCTGTGTGCCGACCGGTACGAGATCGGCGTCCGCAACGGCTGGCCCGGCGCGCTCGCCGAACGGCTCCCCGTCCCCGTCCGCGCCCTGCAACCCCTTCCCGGCGCCCTGGATCCCGCGCTGGGCGCTTTGGTGGAGCCCGGCGGGAACGCGCTCAGGGCCGTCAACGCCGCCGCGCTCGACCCGGGAGAGCGGCTGCTGATCATCGGACCCGGCACGATCGGCCTGCTGGCGGCCATGATGGCGGCGGCGCGCGGCCTGGAGGTGCACCTGCTGGGGCTCGCCGGTCCCGCGCTGGACTTCGCCCGTTCCCTCGGCTTCACCCGCGCCTGGACGAGCCGTCCCGACCAGGCCTTCGACGCGGTCATCGACGCCTCGAACGGCAGCGGCTCGCCCGCGCTCGCCGTGCAGGCCGTCGAGCCGGGGCGTCGCGTGGTCTTCATCGGGCTGTCCGCCGAGCCCAGCCGTATCGACACGCGCGATCTCGTGCTCCGGGACGTCACCGCCACCGGCATACTCAGCGCCTCCGGTGGCCTGGCGGGTGCCACCGAGCTGTACGCCTCGGGACTGGTCGATCCACGGCCTCTCATCGCGGCGACGGTCCCGCTGGAGGAGGCGGGGCTGGTGCTGGCGGGGCGGCGACGCCCGGAGTGGGGGAGCGCCCCGAAGATCCACATCGATCCGCGCCTGCCGGGCTGACGCGTCACGGAAGCGTTGACTGTGCCGCCGAAAGCGTCCAGCGTGCTGCCGGGAACGTCGGCGCGCCGCCGGGAACGTCAGCGTGCCGCCAGGAAATCAGCGCGCCGCCGGAGCGGCGTGTATGTGGCTGAGGGTGAGTGGCGGCGCGGGCGGCAGGGGTGCGGCGTGCTCGGCCTGGAAGGACTGCAGCAGGTACGCCACCAGCCGCCGCGAACTCGCAGCCGCGACGTCGCCCGTACCGGTGGACACCCCGCAGTTGGCCTTGAGCAGCAGCGTCAGGTCGGCGAGGTCGAAGTCGGGACGCAGCCGTCCGGCAGCCTTGGCCCGCCGGACCACCTCGGCGAAGCCCTGTTCGGCGCGCGCCCGCGTCCGCTCGTAGTCGATCGCGGCCGGGAAGGCCGTCAGGAACGCGTCGGTGAAGCCGCGGTCGGCGACCTGCATCGCGCACACCTTCTCGATCGCCGTGCGGAACCCCCGCCACGGGTCCGGGTCGGCCAGCGCCTCGTCCACCAGCGACGCGCACGCCGCCAGCTCGTCCTCGAACACCTCGGTGATCAGCGACTCACGTGACGGGAACCGCCGGTAGAGCGTGGCCACGCCCACCCCGGCCCGCCGGGCGATGGCGGCCATGGGCACGTCCAGCCCGCGCGTGGCGAAGGCCTCGCGGGCGGCGTCGAGGATGCGTTCGCGGTTGTGCCTGGCGTCGGACCGCAGTGCCTCGGCGGGCTCCAGGTGAGTGGGATGAGCAGGCATGTTTCTCACATTAGCGTAAGTGGATGGGCCTATCCGTTTAGCCGGTTAGCGTCGTTCGCATGAAGCAGAACGAGATGCGTGCGGTCCTGTTCGACCGGTACGGGCCGCCGGAGGTCCTGTACGTGGGCACGGTGCCCAGGCCGGTCCCGGCGGCCGGCGAGGTGCTCGTCCGCGTGCACGCCGCCAGTGTCAACGGCGGCGAGTTGCACGGCAGGGCGGGCAGGGTGCGGCTGGTGACGGGGCTGACCCAGCGCGGGTGGCCCAAGCGGATCGGCCTCGACTTCACCGGCGAGGTCGTCGCCCTCGGCCCCGGCGTGGCGGGCAGCGAGGGCGCCGGTGTGGTGGGCCCTCGGGTGGGGGATCGGGTGTGGGGTGTGCTGGGGCGGACGTTCGGCAGCCTCGCCCAGTACGTCGCCGTCCGCCCCCGCCACCTCTCCCTGGCTCCGAAGGGCCTCGACCTGGTGGAGGCCGCGGCGCTGCCCGTCGGCACGACGGCGATCACGGCCCTGCGCGACAAGGCGGCGCTGCGGCCCGGCGAGCGGCTGCTCGTGCGGGGCGGCAGCGGTGGCGTGGGGGTGGTGGCGGTGCAGCTCGGCCGGGCGCTCGGCGCTCATGTGACGGCGCTCGCCGGGGCGCGCAACCTCGACCTCGTACGTGACCTGGGCGCCCACGAGGCCTACGACTACGTCACCACCGGGCTGGCCGGGCTGGGGAGGTTCGACGTGGTGATGGACACGGTCGGCACCGAGCACCGCGCCTACCGCCGCCTTCTGACGCCGTCCGGCCGCATGGTGGCGATCGCGTTCGACCTTAAGAGGGCCGCCGCGTCCCTGGGGTACATCGCCGCGTCCACGGTGCACGGCCGCCGCCGCGTGCGGGCCTTCAGCGGCAACCCGTCCCACCGCCTCTTCGCGGACCTGGCCCGGTACGTGGAGAGCGGCGAGATCCGCCCGGTCGTGGACAGGGTGTTCGCGCTGGACGACATCGCGGAGGCGCACCGGGCGCTGGAGGCGGGCGGCGTGCGGGGAAAGATCGTGGTCCGGCTCGCCTGAGGGACGCGCAACGCCGGGTCGCCTGAAGCGCCGACTCCAGATCACCCGAGGTGCCAACAAGCGTTGACGTGGCTGTCGGTGGCGACCTAAACTCATCGCAGGATGAATTAGGAGCGATGCCATGCGCAGAACCCCCGCAGCCGCCATCACCGCCACCTTCTTCGCCGCCGGCCCAGGAGTGGTCGCCGTCCTGGTCCCGTACTGGATCGGCGGCTGGCGGCTCCACAGCCCCTTCCCGGACCCGGTCATGATCCCGCTCAGGGCGCTGGGCGCGCTTCTGGTGCTGGCGGGCCTGGCCGTGATCGTGAGCGCGTTCGTCAGGTTCGTGGTGGAAGGCCTCGGGACGCCCGTCCCGGTCGCGCCACCCGACCGGCTCGTGGTCGGTGGTTTCTATCGGTACGTCCGCAACCCCATGTACGTGGCGATCTTCGCCGCCGTCATCGGCCAGGCCATGTTGTTCGGCGACCCCTGGCTGCTGCTCTACGCCGCCCTCCTGGCGATCCCCGTCTACTCCTTCGTCCACTGGTACGAGGAGCCGCACCTGACCAGGAAGTTCGGCACCGACTACGCCGCCTACCGCTCACACGTCCCCGGGTGGTGGCCACGCCTGCGGCCTTATCGGTCCTGACAGAAAATTGGGGTCCCATGTCGGATCCCGTTTGACTCCCCGTGACCAAATGTGGTCGTCTCGTGACCTATGTTTCTGATGGGATGAAATAGACAGGTCCGGGGGAGAACGTTTCATGCCGCACGCCCTCATGCGCGTGCTCACTTCGACGGCCATCGCCGGCACGGTCCTCATCGGCGCACCGCCCGCGGCCCAGACCCAGGCCCAGGTCCGGCAGCCGCCGGCCGAGGTGCCGGCCGTGCAGGAGCCGCCGGCTGCCACCGTGACTCTGCCGCAGCGCGCCTCGCTGGCACTCCAGCCCGCGGGGAACGAGCGGGTCGGGCCGGACGAGCCCGAGGTGACCACACCCGCCGGTCCCGAGCTGGTCGACGAGATCAGCTCCGCCGCCACCGCCGTCCAGGAGGCGCAGGGCTTCGGCAGGCAGGCGCCCGACGTGCGGGACGTGCTGCCGGACACGTCGCAGGCTGAGCCGCTCAACCTGAGCAAGCCGCTCGCCGCGATCGCCAGGACCTTCGAGGGGCTGGGCAAGGCGGTGCCGGGCCTGACGTACCGGTTGTGCGTGGAGAGCGCCGCCGTGCCGGTCTCCTGCTCGATCAGGCAGCCGGTCGGCGTCCCGGTGGCCGCCGACGTGACCGGCGACTCCAGGCCCGACCTGGCCGCCGACCTGGTGCCCACCGCCGACCCCGGCGAGGGGGCGGCGGGGATCTCGTTCGCCGTCAGGAGGCTGTCCCGCGAGAGCGTCAAGGCGCAGGTCTGGGCCGAGTACGACGACAAGGTGTCCGTCGGCTTCGACGGCCTGCGCCGCGGCTCGTCGCTGTCGGCCTCGGATCGCGGCACGTTCACCGTGGACCTGGCGGGCAAGCGGGTCAAGGCGGTCGTCGACCGTGAGGAGCCGGGGCAGAGCGCCGCCGTCGTGGCGGGGTTGACCGGGCGCAGCGCGGTCAGCCTCCGTCAGACGCCGGCCACCGCCGAGCTGACCGTCAACGCCGCGCTCGACACCCCCACCCTGAACGTCACCGCCTCCGCCCCCGCCAGGACCGAGGCCGTGGCCGTCACCAGCCGCCGGTTCACCCAGGCCGTGCTCGACCGCATGCCGGTCAGCGCCGAGGTGCGGCTGTCGGGCGGCGAGGTGCGCTTCTCCGCGCCGTCCTCGGCCGCCCGCGCCCACGTGCACGACCTGTCCTACCGCGACGGCCGCCTGACCAGGGTGACCGAGGTCGAGCTGCGGCGCGTGCCGCCGTCCTTCACCGCCAGGTACGGCACCGCGGACGGCAAGCAGACGCTCTCCGTCGCGACCGGCAGAGGCCGCGCGGGCGCGGCGAGCCTGCGCTACCTCGACCTGGCGGCGGCCAAGACCGTGCTGAAGGCCGAGCTCAGCTCGCTGCCCGCCAAGGTGCGCCTGGTCAACGACCTGCGGGCGCACCGCGTCACGCACACGACCAGCTCGCCGATCGGCAGGTTCGCCGTCGTGCTGCAACGCGGCGAGGGCGCCGTCTCCACGCCGCGCGGCGGCCACGTCACCATGATCAAGGACGGTGACGCGCTGGGGGTGTCCGGGCTGCTGTCGGGGCTGTCCGGGTTCGACGCCACGTACGGGGCCGCGCCGCACGTGCACCTGGCCGTGGACGCCAGCGGCCGCTCGTTCGTCGGCGCGGCCAGCATCGACCGCACCCACGTGGCCCGCCTGGAGATCTCCAACACGCCCGCCACCGTGGACGTCACGCTCGACCCCGCCGCCAGGAAGGCGGTCTACCAGGCCAGCGGCGTGATCGACACGCTGCGCGCCGCCTACACGAACCTGAGGTCGGGGCCCACCGTGGACGGCACCGTGCGCGGCGTGCACGACGACGTGAAGGCGTCGTGGGAGCTGGGCGAGCGCTCGACCGTCAAGGTCGCCACCTCCTCCACGCTCAAGGAGGTGCGGATTTATGCCAATAAAGCGCACGTCACCCAGGCGACCGGCGAGGACCTGCGCGCCACCGTCGAAGGCGTGCGCAAGCAGGCCGAACTCGTCGCCGACACCGCGGCCAGAACTCTGAGCTGGGTCTCCGACGGCCCCGTCGAACGGGTGTCCGCGCTGGCCAGAGCCAAGCTCGGCGACCGCTACGCCAGGGCCGCCGCCGAGGTCACCGGCGTGCCCGCCGAGTTCGACGCCTCGTGGAACGCGGCCTCGTACCGCTTCCGCGGCCTGTCGGGCCCCGTCCGTACGGCGGCGCTGGCCTTCACCAACCACGACGGCGCCAAGGCCCCCACGGGCCCGCACCTGGCGGCGCACTACGACCAGGCCACCGGCGACCTGGACGCGAGCGTGCTGGTCAACAGGCTGTCGCACGTCGAGTTCACCCCGGCCGCGCGGGGCTTCACCGCCGACCTCCGCTCGGCTGCCCAGACCCTCGCCGTGGACGCCGACGTCCGGCAGGGCGACACGCGCTTCGGGATCACCGGCACGGTCGGGCCCGTGCCCGGCAGGCTCGCCGTCACCTCGGACGGCGGCAGGCTCACCTACTCCGGCACGCGCCTGGACGTGCGCGCCCGCGCCTGGCTCGGCACGGCCGCCGCCCTGGACGGCATGCGCGCCGCCCCCGCGATCCCCGGCGGCGTGTCCCTGGTGGACGGCGGTTGCGCGGCCGGGTCGCCCGGCTGCGCGCCCGGCCCCTTCTGCGTGCCGCAGCGCGGCTGCTTCGGGCTGCAGGGGTACCTGGACGTGACGGGCCTGCCCGACCAGGTGACCGTGGACCTGGCAGGCAAGACGTTCGCGTTCTCCGGGTTCCGGCCGAAGCGCCGCGACCTCGGCGTGTACCTGTCGAGCAGCGTGCTGTCGCCCGTGCCGATCAAGGCCAGGGCCACCCTGACGGGGCTGCCCTCCAAGATCACCAGCATGGCGGTGGGACCGTTCGGCATGGGGCCGGGGAACGCGGTGCAGGCCTCGTACCGGATCGAACCGGCCGCCACGCTGGGCGCGCTCGACGTGCGGGCCGAGGCGGGCGGGCTGCGCGGGCACGTCGCGATCGACCCGGTGCCCGCGGCGGTGACCGTCCAGGGCACGTACGGAGCCAGAACCCGCATCCGCGTCAGCAACTCCGCGGCCGTCAAGCACCTCACCGCCAAGCTCACGCTGCCCGGCAAGGGCACCGGCGAGCTGCGCTTCTCCGACGTGCCCGCCGTCTTCGGCGTGGACGCCGACGCCTCCGCCGCCGGGCTGAGCGTGCCGGCCGTCACCTACAAGGCGGTCGGCGGCGTCAGCACGCTCGACGGTTATCTCGGCGTGGACGGCGGCCTGGTGGACCCGTCCGGGCGGCTCGGGGACGTGTCGCTCTCGGTCAGGGACCTGGCGGCCGACACCACCATCCGGCTCAACCCCGACCAGTCGCTCGACCTGGTCTCGCGGCCGGTCCCCACCGGCCGCGTCACCCTGCGCGCAGGGCTCAGGGTGGACGGCGTGGCCCCGCAGAGGCTGGCGGTGAGCAAGGAGGTCCCGTACACCAACGGCTTCCTCACCTACCACGTCGGCGGCCGGTTCGGGCTGGGCAAGAGCTCGATCAAGAGCCTGTCGCTGTCCATCGCCCGCGTGTCGTGGCTGCGGATCCGGCCGGGCAAGGTGCCGTTCGGCATGCAGGCGCCGCCCGCGCTCGGCTACGTCACGCCCGGCTTCGAGGGGGACTACGGCACGGTGAAGCTCGCCGCCAAGGGCGTCGACCTGCGGCCGGACGTCAAGCTGGACGTCCGGCTGAGCAGGGAGATCGGCGAGGACGTCTTCCGCGAGTCGGTCAGGCTCGGCCCCACCACCTCGCTCGCCCCGCGCCGCTACGACCAGCGGATGCGGCGCATCGGCGCCAAGCAGGAGATCGAGGCGGCCGGGATCAGCCTGGCCTGCGTGACGGTGGACGCCAAGCCGGGCTTCGCCGCCGGGTCGGAACGCGGCGCCATCACGCTGCGCGGCGCCGACGGGCCGCAGATGGTGTCGCTGCTCGACCCGGGAGGCCAGGTGCCCGACTACGCCGTGGACCTGCTGACGCACTTCATGAGCCCGTTCCCCGGCGCGGACTGGAAGGTGGCCGGGGCCAAGGCGGGCTCCTGCGGCGCCGGGCGCCCCGACGACCGGTGACATCGGGACCTCCGTACGCTGATCATCCTCAATAATGACGAGGGCGATCAGCGCCCCTGTGACCGAAGAGAGCGAGGCCCGATGTCCCAGCCCATCCCGCGTACCGCCGAGCAGCGCAAGCGGGACACCCTGCACCGCCTGGAGCACGACGTGGACGCCTGGGTGGCCACCGCGGGCGCGGACGGGACGCCGTACATGGTGCCGCTGTCGTTCCTGTGGGACGGTGACGCGCTGGTCATCTCCACGGCCAGCGCCAGCCCCACCGCCCGCAACCTGCTGGCCGGCGGGCGGACGCGGGTGGCGATCGGGCTGGTGCGCGACGTGGTGCTCATCGAGGGCACCGCGCGGGCCACGCCCGCGACCGAGATCCCGGACGAGCTGGGGGACGCGTTCGCCGCCAAGGCGGGCTTCGACCCGCGCGAGGAGGCCGGCCGGTACCACTACTTCCACGTCACGCCGGTGCGGCTGCAGGCCTGGCGGGAGGTGGACGAGCTGGCCGGGCGCGACCTCATCCGTGACGGGGCCTGGGTCGTCTAGCCGAAGCCCAGCACCAGGGTGGTGTGCCGCTTCTCGATGACCACCGTCCGGCCGGCCCCGGCGGCGTCGTGGACGGCGGGCTTGCCCATGCCAGGAGTATGCGGGTAGGCCGCGATGCGCAGGGCGCTCGCCCCGGGGCGCCCGGCCTCGTCCCACGCCTTGACGTGCGCGGCCAGCTCCGCCGCCAGCCGCGCCCTGCCCGCCCCGTGCCCGCGCGCCACCAGCGACCCGTCCACGGCGAGCACCGCGATGCCGTCGGGCTGCACGATCCCCGCCGTGAAGCCCGGCCCGCCGCCGAGGTCGCCGCTCACGGCGCACCAGCGCGGCTCGTGCAGCGCCAGCCACAGCGCCATCCCCATGGCGACGGTGAACGACGCCGCCTTCTCCTCACGCCGTACCGTGATCTCGGTGGGCGGCGCGTTCAGTGCCGCGAGCACGTTGCCGACCTCGCGCTGCTCCGGCAGCACCAGCGCCAGCAACGGATCCTGCCGCACCACCTCGACCGCCTCCGTCCCGGTGAACGAGCCGCGCATCCGCATGAACCCGCACGGCGCCACCGACCGGCTCACCCACCGCCCGCCGTCGCGCTCCATGGCCGCCGACACCTGCACGCCCCGCAGGTCGAGCGGCACCACGAGCCGCCCGCCGGGGCCGAGCTGCGCGAGCCAGGCGGGCGCGAGGTCCCACACGCCGACCGTGGCGATCAGCCGGTCGTACGGCGCCAGCCCCGGATGCCCGCCGGCGCCGTCGCGGCACACCACCTCGACCCCGGGCACCCCGGCCGCCGCCAGGTGCTCCCTGGCCTGCTCCACGGTGTCCTCGTCGAGGTCGAGGGCGACCACCCGCCCGCCGGGGCCCACCAGGCGGGCCAGGAGCGCCGCGTTGTAGCCGGTGCCCGCGCCGATCTCCAGCACGCGGTGCCCCGGCACCACGCCGAGCTGGTCGAGCATCGTCGCCATGATGGCGGGCTGCGAGGACGAGCTGATCGGCCGGCCGTCGTCGTCGAGCTTGGTCACGATGGGCTCGTCGCGGTAGGCCGCCTCCGGCTCGACGCCGGGCACGAACAGGTGGCGCGGCACCGCGAGCATGGCCTCGGCCACAGGGTCGCTGATGTCCTGGGACGTCCTGAGCTGCGCCACCAGGGCGTGCCGCTGCGCCGCGAAGTCCATGGGCCCCATTGTCCCCGCGTGCGGACGCCACACGGGCCGCACCGCAATTCTGGGTAAAGAAACTGCCAGGAAGGGTTGAGGCCGAAAGCAGGGGGAAGGGCAGCCAACTCCTGAACGTCGACCGTGAGGAGGAGCCGTAGTGCTCACCCTGACAGACAACGCCGCCCAGGCGATTCGCGACCTGACCGCGAACGCGCCCGAGCCCGAGCAGAGCGGGATCCGCATCTCGTCGCAGGGGGAGGGCGCCAGCGCGCTGACCCTGACCCTGGCCACCGCCCCCGAGCCCGCGGACGCGGTGGTCGAGAACGAAGGGGCGCGGGTGTATCTCGACCCGGTGGCCGCGACTGTGCTGGAGGACAAGTCCCTCGACGCCGGAGCCGATGACCAGGGGAGCGTGTCGTTCCTGGTCACCGAGCAATCCGCTTGACGGGCACCGCCGCGCCGGAGCCGATGGGCACTCCGGCGCGGCGGCCCCGCCTCCCTAGCCCTCGCTGAGGAGCTTGTGCAGGTAACGCACCTGCTCCTCCGACTGGTAGCCGCCCCCGCCCTCGTGGTTGTTCCATGGCCAGACGGTGATCTCCTTCGGCCCCTGCCAGTGGTTGTAGGCGGCGAACACCGTGGACGGGGGGCAGACGTCGTCCATCAGCGCCACCGAGTACAGCGCGGGCACCGTCGCGCGGGCCGCGAAGTTGATCCCGTCGAAGTACGCCAGCGTCCTGAACACCTGCTCGGCGCTGTCCCGCCGGGTCGCGAGGAACCTGACCAGCTCCTGGTACGGGTCACGCCCGGTGATCTCGACGGCCCGCCGGAAGTGCGACAGGAACGGCACGTCGATCAGCGCCGCCTTGACACCCGGGTGCAGCGCCGCCGTGGCCTGCGCGATCGCGCCGCCCTGGCTGCCGCCCGAGACCACCACGCGCTCCGCGTCCACGGCCGGATGCGCCAGCGCCGCGTCCACCGCGCGCACGGCGTCGGTGAACACCCGCCGGTAGTAGTAGTCGGCCGGGTCCATGATGCCGCGGGTCATCATGCCGGGGGCCTGCGGGTTCGCGCTGCCGTGCGGGTCGCCCGTGGCGCCGGGGCTGCCGACGTTCGCGCCGCCGTGGCCGCGCGTCTCCATCACCAGGACGGCGTACCCGGCGGCCGGCCAGAGCAGGTGGTCCTTGGGGAAGCCGCGGCCGCCGCTGTAGCCGATGTAGTGCACCACGCAAGGGACCGGGCCGTCCGCGCCGCTCGGCAGCAGGAACCAGCCGTTGATCCGGTGCCCGCCCCACCCGGCGAACGACACGTCGAACACGTCCACGCCGGTCAGCGGCAGGTCGTACGGGACGTACTCGGCCGCGAGGTCGAACTCCCTCGCCTCGGCCAGGGTGGCGGCCCAGAACGTGTCGAAGTCGGCGGGCTCGTCACGGTCGGGACGGTACTCGCGGAGTTGCTCGAGCGGCAGGTCGAACAGTGGCACAGTGGTACTCCAGCCTGTAGAAAAGGTTGCTGTTATTTCATCCCATGTCGCCGGAAAGCGCTATCCCAGGTCTCGCTTCCGCTGAAAGCATGAAATCTGGGTAGACGTTGACCCGTGAGCGAGCATGTTATCGAGGTCCCCCACTCGCACCTGTATCCCGGCCTGATCCTCGACGCCCCCGCCGACGCCTTCGACTTCCTGGTGCTGTTCGGCGACGACTCCGAGTCGCGGGCGCAGTTGCTCAGCGACGACACGGGGCGGCCGGTGCTGCGGATGGGCGGCTACATGACGGCCAGGGGCACGGTCGTCGACGAACGGGTGTGGACGGTGCGCGAGTCCGTGCGGCGCGGCGATCGGATCCGGCTGCGGCTGGGTCGGTCACTTCCCTGACCCGGGGTCGGGTCGTGCACTAACGTCCCTTTCGTGGCACCCAGCGCCAAGCCCTCCTCCGGCCCCTCCCGCCGAAACCCGCCGGGCGGTCGCGCGTCCCCTCCTCAAGCTCGCTCGGGCGGGACCCGGGCCAGTGTGCGGGGGCGCTGGGTCAGGCGGCTGGCCGGGCGGGTGGTGGCGGGCGGGCTGGTGGTGGCGCTGGCCCCCGTCGCGGGCCTGGCCGCACTGGCGGGCATGGCGCTGGTGGGCGCGGGCCCGGACGTGTTCACGGTGGTGGGCCTGGCGGTGTTCGCGTCGGTCCTCTTCCTCGGCCTCCTCCTGTGCGTCCCCAGACCGCAGCGGGGATGGGCACGCTGGTTACGCGCCATCACGGTCCTCGGCGTGGAGACGGCGGTGGTCTGGCAGCTCTCCGCGATCACCCTGAACCCGCCGACCCCGCCGCGAGCCCCCGCCGAGGTGGCGGGGCAACGCGAGTGGCGCCTGCCCACAGGCTCCAGGCTGGCCTACGTACGGACGGCGCCCGGGAAGGTCACCCACCCGGAACCGGTGATCTTCCTGCACGGCGGCCCAGGCGTCGGCGATCTGGAGGGCGACTCGGCCTTCTACGGCCGCCTGGCGTCCGCGGGCTTCCAGGTGTACGTCTACGACCAGCTCGGCGCGGGCCGCTCCGCCAGGCTGGCCGACCCTCGCGAGTACGGCCTGACGAGGGACGTCGCCGACCTGGAGGCGATCCGGCGCGCCCTGGGCGCGCAGCGACTCAACCTGGTGGCCCGCGACCACGGGGCGCAGCTCGCCGCCGCCTACCTGGCCGCCCACCCCGCCCACGTCTCCAAGGCGGTCCTGTACTCGCCCACCGGCCTCCTCCCGGCCCGCCCGTCGTCCCGCCCGTCCATCGCCGCCATCCCCCTGGGACCGGCCGGGCTGCCGCATCCGCGCACGCTCGCCGTCTCGGCGCTGCTGCGGGTGGACCCGGTCACGGCGCACTCGTTCGCGGGGGACCGGGAGCTGGACGCGTACCTCTCGCTGCTGCCCCACGACCCGTCGGCGTGCCCCGCACCCCAGCCGGGACCGGGCCAGGGCGGTTACGTCGCGCTGGCCGGGCGCGCCGCGCCCGCCTCGCTGCGCGACAGCCTGGCGCGGGTGGACGTGCCCGTGCTGATCGTCAAGGGCGCCTGCGACGCCGAGCCCTGGTCGGACGCCACCGCGTTCCGCCGCGCCCTTCCCAGCGCCCGCCTCGCCTACGCCGGCGACGGCACCCCGCCCGGCCGCACCGACGCCTACCTGCAGCTCGCGCGGACGTTCCTGACGGACGGGCGGCTGAACGCCTACGAGGGCGACGGCCCGCCGCCCGGCTACCGCGGCCCCGTGCGAGCAGCCGGCTCCTGACGCGCCCGACCAGGGCGAATGCCGAGGTCGGCGGCTCCGCGACGGTTACTCTCTGTATCGGAGACGTATCACTATGTCATAGGAATCCTCATGCGCACCTGTCTGTCCCTTCCGCTGGCCGCCGTGACGCTGGCCCTGTTCACCGGGTGTGCCGCCGACGTGGCGCCCAACACCGCGGCCTTGCCCGCACGTACCGACACGCAGCCGTCCGAGCAGGACAAGGAGTGGATGCGGGCCATCCACCAGGGCAACCTGTCGGAGGTGCAGGCGGGCCGGCTGGCCATGGGCAAGGGCACGACCAAGCAGGTCAAGGCCGTCGGCAAGCTGCTCGTCGACGACCACACCGCGCTGGGCTCCAAGGTCACCCAGGCGGCCACGCAGCTCGGCGTCGAGCTGCCGACGTCACCGTCCAAGGCGCAGCGGGCGGAGGTCAAGCGGCTGCGGGACAGCTCGGGGCAGGACTTCGACGAGGACTTCCTGTCCGGCATGATCAAGGCGCACCGGGAGACGCTGGCCGCCACCAAGACGGAGGTCTCCAAGGGCGCCAACCAGACGGTGAAGGCGCTGGCGCAGACGGCGCAGCAGTCGCTGCAGCACCATCTGGACGCGCTGGAGAAGGCCCAGGAGAGTTGATCCCGCCGTCCGCGCAAGCGGCCGTTTTCGTGAAATAGGCCGAATCGTGCCCCACCCATGTGTGGATATGTGGCGATTTAGGGTATTTGTCCCTTTTGAACCAGGACGAACACATCGGGGGGATCGTCGTGGCTATGCAAACAGAGATCCGTAACCTACTCGACTGCCATGTGGTGGGGTCGGACGGACAATCGGTCGGGAAGGTGGGCCAGATCTACCTCAACGATCACTCGGGCGAGCCGGAGTGGGTCACCGTCCGCACGGGGTTCTTCGGGATGAAGCAGACCTTCGTGCCGCTGGCCAACTCCCGCCGCTCGGGCGACGAGATCAGGGTCCCCTTCGACAAGGAGATGATCAAGGGCGCGCCCAACATCGACGTGGACGACCGCCTGTCCCTGAACGAGGAGGCCGACCTCTACCGCTACTACGGCATGCAGCCGACCGACATCCCGCGTCAGCGCACCGGCGAGGCCCGCACCCGCGGCCCCGTCACCGGCGAGCGGGAACGCGGCGGCCTGGCCGGGGAGCGGGCGGGAGACCGTGCAGGTCTCACGGGGGAGCGCCTCGACATGCCGGGCGAACGCGCCGGCATGCGTGGCGGCCTCACGGACGACCGTGACATCGAGATGACCCGGTCGGAGGAACAGCTCCACATCGGCAAGGAGACCAGGGAGACAGGCCGCGTACGCCTGCACAAGTACGTCGAGACGGAGAACGTCCAGCAGAAGGTCCCGCTCTCGCACGAGGAGGTCGTGATCGAGCGCGAGCCGATCCGCGACGGCGAGACGGCCGGCGAGATCCAGGCCGAGGACCGGCAGATGATCCTGCACGAGGAGCGCGCGGTCGTCGGCAAGGAGACCAAGCCGGTGGAGCGCATCCACGTTCGCAAGCAGGACGTCCAGCACGAGGAGACCGTCGAGGGCCAGGTCCGCAAGGAGCGCCTGGAGATCGACGAGGAAGGTGTGACCAGGGACGAGGGCGACATGCCCTTCGGCCGCCGGGGCGACAGGCCGCCCAAGCGGTAAGGGTTCGCGAGAAGTCGCGCGGGGGCGCCGTCGAGCGCCCCCGCGGACTTTCTCCGTTTTCGCACTGGCGGAAAACCTCAGGGTTTCGGCCGCGCGGCCATTCACGAATAGAGCTCGACCTCGTTCAGCACCGCGCACTTGCGGCCGATTTCCCGGTCGCAGCCCGCCGACGGCTCCGTCACGATCTTGACGTGCCGGGCGGTCCTGCCGATCTCGTCGTAACGCAACGCGTGGTCGATCCTGTCCTTGATCGTGACGACCGGCTCGCCCCAGGAGCGGCCGTTCCTCGACACGTAGACGCGGGCGCTCGCCGGGTGCCCGGGCCGCAGGCTCAGGCCGATCCTGGCCAGCGCGTACGGCCGGTCCAGGTGCAGCACGTAGGTGCCGCGGCCCCGGGCGACGGCGCTCGACCAGTAGCCCGTGCTGCCGTCGAGGGCGCCGCCTGGCCGTGTCCTGGGGCGGCGCCGGCTCGTCCAGCGCATGTCGGTGGAGACGCGCAGCGCGCCGCGGTGGCGCAGCGCGGCCAGGTCCAGCCGGGTGCCGGGGGTGGCGACGTCGAACAGCAGGCGCTTGACCGCGTACCGGCCGCCGTACTCGAAGCGCCCGTGCGCGGGGCAGGCCGTCTCGTCGAGCAGCCCGTCCGGCCGCACGCCCGCCAGCTTGCAGTTGTCGAACACCTGGATGAACCGGTGCGGCCCGACGGCGGCCAGCCCCGTGTAGCCGGAGGAGCCGCGCGTGTCCACGATGCCGTCGCGGTTGTGGTAGGTGACCCGCGTCTCCCGCCACTCGTGGCCGAGGCCGTCGGGCGAGACCGCGAGCCAGTTGTCCGGCCGCCCGGCGCTCAGGATCAGCACCCCGCCGGGCATCAGCAGCAGCCGGGGCGCGACCCCGCGCACCGCGCAGTCGAAGCCGGCCAGGCTCAGGCCGCGCGCCGGCTCCCAGGTGCGCCCGCCGTCGGTGGAGCGGGTCTGGTGCAGCATGGAGTGCCTGCCGCCGTCGTGCCGCAGCACCGCCACCAGGCTGCCGTCCATCGCCTGCTCGATCGCCGCCTCGTTGTAGGCGAAGCCGGGCTCGGGCGCGGCGATGACGCCGCGCCGCTCGAAGGTGCGCCCGCCGTCGCGGCTGGCGTACAGCTCCGCCTGGTACGCGCCGGTGGGGTTGTAGCGGGCGTACGCCGTGATCAGGATCGTCCCGTCGGCGAGCTGGATCGGCGCCCCGTGCGCGGCCCCGCCGGGCAGCAGGTCGCCTGGCGTGGTCAGCACGGCCTCCGAGCGCACCCAGCTCTCGCCGTCGTTCAGCGCGGACGAGGTCAGCACGCCCAGCCGCGCCGTGTGCGGGCCCGTCCTGGCCAGGTAGTACTCCGTGGCGAAGAACCGGCCGTCGTGCAGCTCGATCGGCGACTCCCGCAGCGGCGTCTGCTCGGCGGGGCCGAAGGTGCGCCCGCCGTCCGCGGAGACGGCGGCGGAGCTGGTGAGGGTGACGACCTTGTCCACGTTCGTGGTGAAGGTGGCGATCACCTTGGTCTCGGGACGGCCGCGGCGGCCGGTCACGTCGAGGGCCGACACGTTCGGGAACCCGGCGAACTCCAGCCGTTCGGAGCCTTCGGGCTCCGGGTCGGCGGGCGGCGGATTCGGATGAATCCAGTCTAGGAAGGAAGCAGTGGCGACGAGGTAAGGGCCGGACTGAATGGGGTGATCAGGTAGCACGCAGTAACCGCCTCCGGCCTGCGCCGGACCGGGGTACGCGGGCAGCCCGGCGGCCACCGACATGGCCGCGACCACGGCTCTGGGCACCCGCACTGGCTCGCTCCCCGGCTGTCGTCCACGATCTGCAGCACCGTTCGGAGCCTAGATCATGCACGCCCCGTAACCCCGTATTCACCTGCGGGAAGTCGCGGGTTAACGCATGTTCCCCGTCGCGGCCCGATCTACCCATGCTGGATCCGTTAAGTGACAGTTGACAGGAAACGCCGGTCTAACGACGATCGGGACGGCACTATTAAGTGTCAATTTACGTAGGTCGAGAGACCGCGGGTCAGGAGGTGGCCCAGATGAGCATCGAGCCACGGGCGAAGGTGGCCCAGGAGCGCGTGCTGCCAGGCCCCGTGCCCATGGCGCCGGAAACCGTCGCCCAGCTACGCGTCGTACGGCGGATCTGCGTCAGGGTCGCGCCCGAGGGACTGGACGTCGGGGTCGCCGAGCTGCCCCCCGGCGGGCTACAGGTATGGATCGACACGCCGGTGCCGGTGGACGAGCAGGAGTCATGGGTGCTGCACCACCGCATGGCCCGCGAGGTGGCGCTGGCCGGCTGGCACTGCGAGGCCGACGCCGACCGCCTCCTGGTGCTCGGCTGGAGCGCGGCGTGCCTGCACAACCGCGTCCGCCTGCTGCAGAGCGGGCTGCGCAGGCTCACCGACTTCGAGCCGACCGCGCAGCGCGCCGTGCAGCTCGACGGCCGCGCACCGGACGAGGAACCCGCCGCCACGCTGGTGAGCGCCGTGTGCGCCGCCATCGAGCGGCGGCTGCGCTGGCCCGAGCGGCTGGCGGAGCTCGACGGGTTCGAGCGCAGCTCGGCCCTGCCGCACCTGCAACTCCTTCTCGCCCAGGTCACAGGCCTGGAGGCGAAGGTCGCCGCGGCATGCCAGGAGCACCTGGTCATGGCGCGGGTGCTGGCGCGGGCCGTCTGCGAGCACTACGCGGCCCACGCGGACCTCGGCCGCGCACAGCGTGAGGTGCTGGCGGAGTCGCGCCGCTGGGTGCACGCCAGCTCCATGATCAGAGGCTCGGTCGGCGCCCGGCCGGGCTCGACCGGTGCAGGCCGTCCCCACATGGGGCTGGCGGAGCGCCGCATCGCCGCGAGCGTCATCAACCACGGCGTGCCCCGGTACATCCCCGCGGCCGTCGCTCCACGGGCCGGCTACCCCGGCTTCGAGGAGACCGAGGAGGGCGCGCGCTGACCCACCACCCGCTCAACGGCGAGCGGTCGCCCGGAAAACCCCATTCGAGTCCGGTAGGAGAGCTCCCGTCATGCGAACCCCCCCGCACCTGCCCGCCCGATCCCGGCGCGAGCACGCCGACCATGTCCGGCGCCACCCCTACAGCCTGCACGACGTGCCCGCGCAGACCGCGCCCCGCGGCACGCTCGACTTCCCCCAGACGCCGCCCGACGAGGACGTGTACGTCGAGCAGCGCCTGCTCGGCATCAGAGAGCTGTCCAACCAGGCCATCGGGTCGATCGACGACCTGCTCCAGCACACCGTCTGACGTGTGCCCCCACAGCGGCTCCGACGCAGGGAGCCGGAAGAGCGAATCTCACCCCTTGAGGAGAGTCATGCAGGGACTATCGCGGCTGGAGTCGAGGTCGCGTGACGTCGGGGGCCACCAGCCACGCACCGTCGCGGGCGTCGAGACGCCCCGCAGCCTGGACGAGGTACGCGCACTCGTACGGCAGGCCATGGCCGGCCGGCGCCGCCTCTACCCGATCAGCACGGGCCGCAACTGGGGCATGGGCTCGGCCGTTCCGGTCACCGACGACAACGTGGTCGTGGACCTCGGCGGCATGAACCGCATCCGCGGCCTCGACCTGGAGGCCGGCTACGCGGTCATCGAGCCCGGGGTCACCCAGCGGCAGCTCGCCGCGGTGCTGCGGGACACCCCGTGGATGCTGAACGTGACCGCCTCGTGCGCCGACACCTCGGTCATCGGCAACGCCCTCGACCGCGGCGACGGCTGTGTCCGCTCCCGCGTGCACGACGTGGCCGGGCTGGAGGCCGTGCTGGCGGACGGAAGCGTGGTGACCACCGGCGGGCTGGACCCCGCCGGGCGCTACCACGGCCGCGTTGCCGGGCCCGACCTGACGCAGACGTTCGTACAGCACAACCTGGGCATCGTCACCGCCATGGCCGTGTCGCTGGTGCCGCGTCCGGAGACCATCGGGCTCGTGCACGGCAGGATGAACCGCGACCAGGCCGGGGTGGCGCTCGGCGCGGTCACCGGCTTTCTGCGCCGCGGCAACCCGGCCGACGGGCTGCTGCGCGTCCGCGAGCTGTCGCTGGTGCCCAGCGGCGGCGACTGGATGCTGCCCGCCGGCGTGGACCCTGGCCTGTTCACCATCCTCGGGCCGCTCATGGGCAGCGACGCCACGGTGGAGCTGGCAGAGGAGCTGCTGCGCAAGGCGCTCATCGAGGTGGAGGGCGCGGAGGCGCTGCGCGTGGTGGACGCCGCCGAGGTCGCCGCCGACGACCCGCTCTACCCCCGCGCGCTCATGTCGCAGGGCATCCCCACCTGCCGCGGCGTGCACAACGCGCTCGGCGTGACGTCGTGCGACCGGATCGACGAGGGCGCGATGGGCTTCCTGGCGCTGCTGCCGCTGATGCCCATGCACGCCCGCAGGACCGACCAGATCCTGGCCGCGCTGCAGACCGCCGTGGACCGCCACACCACCGCCCTCATGGTGGAGTGGAACCTCGTCAGCGAGCACGTCGCCAACGGCGTCATCCAGATCTTCTTCGAACGCGGCGCGCCCGACGCCCCGTACCGCGCGCACCAGCTCCGCAACGACGGGAGCTGCCTGCTGCGTGGCCACGGCTGCGCCATCTACCGATCCGACATCGATCACGCCGCCGCCGACGTCTGGTCGGAGACCAGCACCGCCGGCCTCGGCATGCTGCACAGGCTCAAGACGGCGCTCGACCCGGACGGGATGATCTCGCCCGGCCGGTACGGCGCCTGACCCATCGTCGAGACACGTCAGCTGCGCCCCTCGCACCGCCGGAGCGTGCGAGGCGGCAGGCCATCCATAGGAGGACACGTGCGTTCGTCACCAGCGGCCGTCAGGGGGACGGGCTCGACCGGCGCGGACCGGCGTCACGGTGTGATGCTGCGCCTGGTCGGTGCGGGTGTCATGTTGACGGTGATGGCCGACACCACGGCCACCACCCTGGCAGTGGGAGTGCTGCGCTACACGCCCGCCGGCGCCGGCATGCCGCTGGGCGACCTGGTGTGGCTGACCAGCGCGGCGTTCATCCCGATCGCGGCCCTGCTGGCCACCGCCGGCCGCTGGGCCGACCTGTTCGGCCGCCGGCGCGTGCTGGCGGTCGGGCTCGTCGTGTTCGTGCTGGGCGGGATCGCCACCGTCACCGTGGAGCCCTGGTCGTACGTGCTGGCCGCACGGGCCGTCCAGGGCGCGGGAGCGGCGGCGATGATCCCGGCCAGCCTCGGGCTGCTGCTCGGCGAGCTGCCGGAGTCGCAGCGCCGCGGCGCGATCGCACTGTGGAGCTCCGCCTCCGGGCTGGGCTGCCTCCTCATGCAGGCGGGCGGCGGCTGGCTGGCCGCCACCGTCGGCTGGCGGGCGCTGTTCGTCCCCGACGTCGTCATCGGCGTCCTGCTGCTCATCGCGTGCGTGGCGCTGCCCTCCGGGCGGCGCACCACCGCCAAGGGCGTGCCGGACGTGCTCGGCGCCTGGCTGCTGGCCGCCGGGATCGCCGTCGTGGTCCTGGCCATCTCCAAGGCGATGGCCTGGGGGATGGACGTGGTGTGGCTGGCGCTGGCCGCGCTGGCCCTGCTCGGCGGCGCGTTCGCGCAGGCCAGGCACCACCGCCTGCCGGCGATCGACCTGGCCCTGTGGCGGCGGCCCCGGTTCGTCTGGGGCTGGCTGGCCACCTGGGGCTTCGGCGCCCTGTCGTACGGGCTGCTCACCGTGCAGCCGCTGTACCTGCTGCACCTCGGCTACCCCATGCTCGAAGTGGCGATGTGGCTGACCCCCACGTCGGTGGCCGTGGTCGTGACGAGCTTCCTGGCCGGAAAGCTCCTCAAGCGGGTCGGCGCGTACGGCCTCATCTACGCCGGCTCGCTGCTGTGCGGCGGCGCCTGCGTGCTCGTGCTGACGCAGGCGGGCCCCACCGTGTGGGGCCTGGTCGCCAGTGTCGTGGTGGGCATGGGGGTCGGCGCGCTCGCGCCCGGCACCTCCGTCGCCACCACCCTGGCCGCCCGCCCGCACCAGTACGCCTCCGCCGTGGGCGCGGCCACCATGGCGCGCATGGTCGGCGGCGCCGTCGGCGTCGCGGTGGTGTCCGTCGTGATCGACCACCCGTTCATGACAGGCCCCTTCGCGGGCCTGGCCGGCGCGCTCGCCCTGTGCGTGGCCATCTCTGTGCTGATCGGAGCACTGGCCCTGACCAAGATCACCCGGCTGCGGCCAGATCCGGGCGACGTCATGATCAAGGTGCCCCGCAGGCTGCTGCTAGAGCTGCGCATGACCCTCGCCACCGTTGCGGCGGAGGCCGACGCGCTGCTGCCAGTCGAGACCCGCACACCCTCCGCAGACCCCCACCTGGACCCTGTCCCGCGGCCGCGGACGGCCGAACCCGGCCCCCTCGCGGGTACCCGCGGGCATACGCACTAGTTCAACCATTCGAAAGGGCTCTCGTCATGGCAACCACATCGTGCGACGTAGCCATCGTCGGCGCCGGGCTCGGCGGCTGCTTCCTGGCCTTGCTGCTGGGTCGCCGCGGCCTGAACGTCGTCGTCATCGAGCAGGGACCCTCCGTCCCGAGCGCGGGCGCCGACTTCCTCAAGCCCCCCGGCCTGCGTGTGCTGGCCCGGCACGGGCTGGCCGGCCTCGTCGAACGCCATGGCCTGCGACGCGACATCATCCGCTACTACCACGATGGCGACCCCATCCAGGAGTGCCGCTTCCCCGACGGCGGCTTCCTCATCCGTCCCTACAGGGAACTGGTCGAGCTGATCTACACCTCATGCGCGATGCAGGGCGTCGAGTTCTGGTTCGACGCCAGCATCGGCGACATCGCGGTAGGCGAGGACCGCATCGAGGAGCTCGTCCTGTGCGACGGCCGGAGGCTGCGGGCCGGCGTGGTGATCGGCGCCGACGGCACCAAGTCCGCCGTGCGGCAGGCGCTGGGCATCGAGCAGTTCACGATGCCGTACGAGCGGCTGCTCATGCGGGTGGCGACCGTGCCGCTGAGCGCCAGCGTCGCCCAGCTCAACCGGCTGTACTTCAGCTCCGAGGGCTGGCTCACCTACCTCTATCCGATCAACAGGGACCAGGCCCGCGTGTTCGTCGGCTTGCCACCCGAGGACGACAAGGAGATCTTCCAGGACGGCATCCCCGCACTGATCGACGAGCTGAAGAAGTTCGTGACCGACAGCTCGGACGCGTTCAACTCGCTGCAGCCCGCCACCTGGCAGCGCATCAAGGTCTCGTCGCTGCGGGTGGAGGCGTACCACAAGGGCAACGCCGCGCTGCTCGGCTCGGCCGCGTTCGCCTGCCACCCGATGACCGGCATGGGCATGAGCTACACGCTGCACGACGCCGAGATCCTCGCGGACGTCATCAGCGCGGCGGGGCACGACCCCGAGCTGCTCGACCGGCTGCTGCACGCCAGGTACGAGCCGCGCAGGCACGCGCACCGCCAGCTCATCGACTACGGCGACGCGCTGGCCGCGACCTTCCGCGACCGTGCGGCGTACCTGGCGGCCTTCCGCCCGGACCTGCACGTCCACGGCGAGGCGGCCGCGCCGGAGCCGCTGCCCGAGCTGCAGTTCGCCTGAGCCGGCGCCCCCGCCGCCCGCCATTCCCCACCAGGTGAGAGTCGTCGTCCAGTGCCACGCTGAGTGCGATGGGCCGGCCCGATCCCAGGCGGCGGGGACGCCCAACGGTAGGGCGTGCACTACCGGAAAACCGGGTGACAGCCGGGGTCCGCCGGACGCCTCCACTCGCGATGCTGGGGAGAGATCATCCCTCCTCGGCATCGGAGACGAGAACGTGACTGTGGCAGAGACCTCCCGCCCGGCCCCTGCACAGCGGGGGAGCGACTTCGCGCGGCTCTCGCGGCGCATCGCCGAGGCCGGGCTGCTAGACAAGCGGCCCGGCTACTACGCGATGCGGATCGGCCTGGTGGCCGCCCTGTTCGCGGGCACCTGGGCGGCGTTCGCCGCGCTCGGCGACTCCTGGTGGCAGCTCGGCGTAGCGGCGCTGCTCGCGGTGGCCTTCGCCCAGGTCACGCTGCTCGCCCACGACTTGGCGCACGGGCAGATCTCCCGCTCCAGGCGGGTCAGCAGGATCGCCGGGCTGATCGTCGGCAACCTGGCCGTCGGGCTCAGCTACGGCTGGTGGATGGACAAGCACACCCGCCACCACGCCAACCCCAACCACGAGGAGCACGACCCGGACGTGGCGCCCGACGTGCTCATCTGGTCGCGGCGGCAGGCCGAGGCCAGCCGGGGGCTGCCCCGGTTCGTCGGACGGTGGCAGGCGTTCCTGTTCTTCCCCCTGCTCACCCTCGAAGGCGTGAACCTGAAGGTGTCGAGCTTCCGCGCGCTGCGCAGGAAGTCGCTGAAGAACCGGGGGACCGAGGGCGCCCTCCTGGCCGCCCACGTGCTGGCCTACCTCGGAGCGCTGCTGCTGGTGCTGCCGCTGCCCAAGGCGCTGCTCTTCCTGGCCGTGCACCAGGCCTGCTACGGCGTCTACCTCGGCTGCACGTTCGCGCCCAACCACAAGGGCATGCCGGTGCTCACCGCCGAGGACGAGCTGGACTTCCTCCGCAAGCAGGTGCTGACCTCACGCAACGTGCGCGGCGGCCGGCTGGTCAACACCGCACTCGGCGGTCTGAACTTCCAGATCGAGCACCACCTGTTCCCCAGCATGCCCACCGCGAACCTGCGCAGGGCGCAGCCCATCGTGCGCGACTACTGCGCCTCGCTCGGCGTCGAATACGTCGAGTGCGGGCTGCTGGAGTCGTGGGGGCAGGCGCTGCGCCACCTGCACGAGGTCGGCGAGCCGCTGCGCCGGGTCACTCCGTGACGACGAGCTCCAGGCCGTTGAAGTCCTCCCTGACCTGGTGACCCGCCTCGATCAGGACCGTCCGCAGCGCGAGCAGGACCGCGGAGCGGATGGTCGCGTGCCGGACGAGCTGGTCCGCTGAGGTGCCCCAGGTGATGACGACCCCGCGCGTGGGATCGTGCCATACTCCGAGCCCGCCATCGGCGGACATCAATGAAGGCTCTACAGTGAAGCCCGCGTCCATCAGCTCCCGGCGGACCGTGCGTTCCAGGTCCTGGCCGGCGCTCGTGGCGATGTCCATCGAAGTCCGCTGCCCTCACACGCGCGGTTCGAACCTCGGCGGGCCGGCGACCCTGTGAAAAGATGTCGGCTGTGTCCGCCCCACCGCCTTCCTCGCCGCCCCCGGTGGCGTCCGCGGTGCTGAGGCTGTCGCGGGCCGTGGTGTTCGCGACGGTCTGCGGCGCCGTGTCGGCGGGCGGGCACGTGCTGGCCGGCGGCGGTGCGGTGCCGTTCGAGGTCTACCTGGCCGGGGTGCTGGCCGCGCTCGGGCTGGCGTACCTGATCGACGGACGCGAGCGCGGGCCCGCGGCCGTGCTCGCCGCGACCGCCGGCACCCAGCTCGTCCTGCACCAGCTCTTCGAACGGCTCGCGCCCGGCACCGCGTTCGACCAGCACCACGCCGGGCACGGGCATCCCGCGCCCGGCATGGTGCTGGTCCACCTCGTGGTGGCGGGGCTGACGGCGTGGTGGCTGCATCGCGGCGAGAGCGCGCTGTGGCTGATGATCCGCCTGTACGGGACGCCGCGCCCGGTCGTGCGGCTGCTCGTCACCGCCCCCGTCGCGGACGGCGTGGGGGCGCCGTCGCCCAGGTGGCGGCCTTCGGCTCCCGGCGTACTCGTGCGTCCTGGCCGGACGGTCTCCGGCACGATCAGCAGGCGAGGGCCACCCGCGGTCTGAACGCCGCGCTTCCCTTTTCCTGCCCTTGCCTGTGTCCGGACGTCCGGCGCCACGGGCGCGGTCGTCCGGAAGATCATTTCGGAGACCTGTCATGGCATTTCGCAAGGCCCTCATGACCGCACTCGCGTGCGTCCTGCTGTTCGCCCTGCCCGTTTCGCCCGCCTACGCCCACGACACGCTCAAGCGCAGCTCGCCCGCCAAGGACGCCGAGGTCACGTCGGTCGAGGAGATCGAGCTGGAGTACAGCGCGAGCGTCAAGTTCCCGTTCGTCGTGCTGCACGACGCCGCCGGGAAGGAGGTCGCGCTGGGCAAGCCGCGGCTGGCCGGGGCGGTGGTGTCCACCGAGGTGCCGCAGCCGCTCGCGCCCGGTTCGTACGTCATCGCGTGGCGTGTCGTCTCTTCTGACGGGCATCCCATTGAGGGTGAAATCCCCTTCAGCGTGAAAGGATCAGCTACGGCATCCGCTTCGCCCGCGGGAGCGGCCTCCGGCACGGAGGCGGCCCGGCCCCCGGCGGTCGCCGGAGAGCGGCCCGCCGCCGCCTCGGCCGGGGTTCCCGGCTGGATCTGGGGCGGGCTGGCGGTGCTGGTGGTGCTGGGCGCGTTCGTGCTGATCAGGAGCTCGCGCCGGAGGCCCGATCGGGAGGACGTGCATGCGGATTGAGCAGGCCAGACGGGTCGCGCAGGAGTGGGTGCGGGAAGAGGGCGCGGGGCTGCCCGGGTTCGGCGGGGCGTTCCTGACGGGGTCGGCGCTGTGGGCCGACCCCGGGGAGGAGCTGGCGCCGACCTCCGACGTGGACGTCATGGTGGTCGCGGAACCGTCCACCCACATAGCCCACATCGGGAAATTTCCGTATAAGGGGGTGCTGTTGGAGGTGTCCTCCACGGCGCCCCTCGGCTCCCCGCACGAGATCCTCAGCGACTACCACCTGGCGGGCAGCTTCCACCTGCCCTGCGTGCTGGCCGACCCGTCCGGGCGGCTGACCGAGCTCCAGCGGATCGTCTCCCGCGACTTCGCCGAACGGCCCTGGATCCTGGCCCGCTGCACCAACGCCATGGACCGGGTGCGCGGCTGGATCAACGGCATGGACGGGTCCGCGCCGCTGCCCGAACAGGTCACCGCCTGGCTGTTCGGCACCGGGGTGACCGCGCACGTCCTGCTCGTGGCCGGGCTGCGCAACCCCACCGTCCGCCGCCGGTACGCCGCCGTCCGCGAGCTGCTCGCCGAGCACGGGCGGCTCGACTTCCACGAGAGCCTGCTCGGCCTGCTCGGCTGCGCCGACTTCGGCCCCGGGCAGGTGCGGCGGCACCTGGCGGCGCTGGCCAAGGCGTTCGACGCGACCGCCTCCGTGCGGGTGCCCGGCTACCGGTTCGACTCCGACATCTCCGCCGCCGCCCGGCCCGCCGCCATCGACGGGAACATGGAGCTCATCGAGCGGGGCCTGCACAGGGAGGCGGTCTTCTGGCTGGCGGCCACGTACGCGCGGTGCCTGGCCAAGCGGGCGGCGGCCGGGCTGCCCGCGGAGTACGCGGAGGAGTTCCACGAGCTGCTGGCCGACCTGGGGGCGGACACGTTCGCCGCCCGGCGGCGCCGCGGGGACCGGGTCCTCGCGGCACTGCCGGGGCTGTGGCAGACGGCCATGGCGCTCTGCTGAGTCGGGTTGCGCTCAGCGGCCGTCCAGGCGGGGGAGCGCGTCGCCGTAGATGTCCGGGCTGCGATCCACCTCCCCGACGAAATCCCCGGGGAACCCCAGGTCGAACTGCACCGCCGCCTCCAGCCGCCGCATCGCCTCCTCGGGCAGAACCCGCGCCGTGTCCGAAGCCCCCAGGTTGTCCTTGAGCTGCGCGGCGCTGCTCGTCCCGAGAAGGGGATGCACCCCGCGCCGCACCGCCCACGCGATCGCGACCTGCGAGGCCGTGACGCCCAGCTCGCCCGCCACCTCCAGCACGGCCCGCACCCCGGCCCGGTCCCGCTCGCTGATCGACTCGGGGGACACGCGCGAGGCCGCCGCGCCCGGCTCGGCGTACCGGCCGGACAGCACGCCGTGCGCCAGCACTCCCCACGCCGCCACGCTGATGCCCAGCCCCTGGGCCATCGGCAGCAGCTCGCGCTCGATGTCGCGCCGCAGCAGGCTGTACGGCACCTGCAGCCCCGCGAACGGCGTCCACCCCCGCCACTCCGCCAGCGTGTTCGCCCGGCTCACCACCCACGCGGGCGCGTCGGAGATGCCCACGTAGAGCACTTTCCCCGAGCGGACCACGTCGTCCAGCGCCCGCATCGTCTCCTCGATCGGGGTGTGCCGGTCCCACACGTGCACCCAGAGCAGGTCGAGGTAGTCGGTGCGCAGCCGCCGCAGGCTCTGCTCCAGCGACAGGACGAGGTTCTTGCGGTGGTTGCCGGCGGCGTTGAGGTCGGTGCGGTCGCGGGTCGGCGTGTACTTGGTGGCCAGCACGAAACGGTCGCGGCGGCCTTCCAGCAGCTCGCCGACCACGTTCTCGCTCTCGCCGTACATGGAGGCCGTGTCCACGACGTTGCCGCCGGACTCCTCGTACAGGTCGAAGATCTGCCGCACCTCGGGCGAGACCTCGCGGTAGGTCATCGCGCCCAGGAACAGCTCCGACACCCGCAGCCCGGTGCGGCCCAGCAGCCTGTACCGCATCGTCAGGCCGCCTGGTAGGGGACGGCGAGCCTGGCCTGCCGCAGCGCGGTGCTCCACCAGCCGAGCTGGTCGAGCAGTGCCTTGGCCGCGGCCTGCGCGCCCTCGGCGTCGCGCGTCAGCGTGCCGTCGGGCTCGAAGCGGGTCCAGTGCTGGTCGAAGCTGATCCAGTTGCGGATCGTCACGGCGTGCAGCTCGTTGAACACCTGCCGCAGGTGCTCGGCCGCGCGGATCCCGCCGCCCTGCCCGCCGTACGAGATCAGCGCCACGGGCTTGGCCTGCCACTGCGTCAGGTGCCAGTCGATGAGGTGCTTGAGCGCGGCGGGGTAGCTGTGGTTGTACTCGGGCGTCACCACCGCGAACGCGTCCGCCGCCGCCAGCCGCCCGGCCAGCAGCCGCATCTCCTCCGAACGGCCCGACACGTCCATGAGCAGGTCGGGCGCGAGCGGCAGCGCCGCGGGCAGGGCCGTGTCGGCCGGGTCGATCACGTCCAGGTCGAACAGCCCGTGCGTGGACGCCTGCCCGGTGAACCATCGGGCGATCCCCGGGCCGTAACGCCCCTCGCGGACGCTGCCCGAGATCACCGCCAACTTCATCTTCGTCATGGGCCCCAGCCTGCCGAACCGCCGTGCCCGCAGGGAGACCGCGCCCAGACTGGCCCCGGGAGGGCCACGCTAAGCGGGAGCGGGATCCGTAAAATCGGAGCCGTGAGCGAGAACGAGCTGGGCGCCTACCTGCGCCTGCGCCGCGAGGCACTCAAGCCCGCCGACGTCGGCCTGCCCCCGGGCGGCCGGCGCCGCACGCCGGGGCTGCGCAGGTCGGAGCTGGCCACGGTGGCGGGGGTGAGCGTCGAGTACCTGACCAGGCTGGAGCAGGGCCGCGACCGCAACCCGTCCGTGCAGGTGCTCGTGTCGCTGGCCGACGCCCTGCGCATGACCCCCGACGAACGCATGCACCTGCGCCACCTCGCCAAGGTCACCAGCGGCGGCATCGCGCTCTGCCCTGCCGCCTCCCAGGCGCCCGCCCGCGCCGTCCGGCCCAGCGTGCGCGCCCTGCTGGAACGCCTGGAGCCCGCGCCCGCCGCGCTGCTCAACCGGCTCGGCGAGGTGATCGCCCGCACCACCGGCTTCGAGCGCCTCTTCGCCCCCATCGGCCTGCTCGACGACGACCCGCCCAACCTGACCCGGTACGTCTTCACCGACGTGCGGGCCAGGATCGCCTTCCCCGACTGGGACAAGGTGGCCGACGAACAGGCCGCCGCCCTGAAGTACGAGGCGGGGCCCGACGACTCGTGGGCGGGCGAGCTGATCGACATGCTGTCGTTCGCGGCGGGCGAGGCGTTCACCGAGCGCATGGCCCGCACGGCGGGGCCGCCGCGCCTGGCGCCCGTCCAGCGGATGGCGCACCCGGGGGCCGGTGAGCTGCGGCTGGCCCGCGAACCGCTCGACCTGCTGACTGACGACCAGCGGATCCTCGTCTACCTGCCCGCCGACGCCGCCACGGCCACCGCCCTCGACCGCCTCACCGGCCGCCACCCGGGCGCCCTGCGCGCCGTCAGCGCCTGACCGCCCTGCTTGAAGGGCGTGCGGCGGGGTAGCGGACCGGCATGAGGCGGGGAAACTGGGAGGTCAGACCGCTGGGCGGCTGGATGGGCTGCCTGGTGATGATTCTCGTGTCGGTGGTCCTGTCGGTGGTCCTGACGATCGTCGTCAACCTCCTGCTCTGAGCGATGCCGCTCAGGCACGGCGCAGCGTCCGGGTGAGCCCTGCGGCGATCGTCGTGGCCAGCACCCAGCCCGCCGCGATCAGCCCGTACGCCAGCCACTGCGTCCCCCCACCCGGGTTGAACGCCTTCTCCTGCCCGAAGTCGATGATCGGCAGCAGCAGGTCGAGGCTGTACATGAACGCGTTGAAATCCGGCGCCTCCCCGCGTTTCAGCGCCGGCGGCTGGACGAGCTGGAACACCACGGTGCCCACCGCCAGGAGCGCCACCAGCCAGGCCGCCGCCCGCAGCGGGCGGAAGCCGTAGCCGACGGTGGCGTCCTGGAGGTGGCCCCAGAAGCGGGCGTATCCGGGCAGGGTGCCGCGGCGTTGTTGTTGCCCGGCGAGGAGGGTGGCGCGGGCGTCGGCCTCGCTGCCGAGCCGCCGGTACATGGCGGCGAGCTGCTCGTAGGCGTTCGGCAGGTACCCTTCTGGGTCGCGGCGCAGCCAGGCGAGCCGTTCGGCGGCGGGCAGCATGGGCTCCAGCACCTCGTACGACAGCCCGTCCATGCACAGCTCGTCCGGCCACACGGCGGCGTCGTCCTGGAGCACGCCGATCCTGGCGTGCCGCAGGTCCACCGCGCCCCGCACCGGCTCGGCCGTGCGCATGGCCAGCTCGCGCACCTCCAGGCGGCGGCAGGTGAGTGCCTTGCCGCCGGGCGCCTCCAGGGTGGCGTCGTCGAAGCACAGGCGGCTGCCGATCTGCGCGTACGTGAGCCGGATCCGGCCCTGGGCCGAGAAGCCCTCGCAGAGGTTGAGCACCTTGCCGACCGTGATGCCGTTCGCCGACAGGGCGGCGCCGCCCGGGTTGACCAGCGTGGCGCCCTTGAAGTGGGCGGGGCCGGAGATGGAGGCGTCGGTCAGGCTGATCTCGCCCTCGGCCGACATCCCCTCGCGGGCCAGCAGCGCGCCGTCCAATGTCAGGCGGTCGCCGCGCAGGGCCACGCCGCCGGGGGCGCGCAGGCGCGCGCCGTCCAGGGTGAGCGCGCGGCCGACGGCGGCGCCCTCCAGCCAGACGGTGCCCTCGGTCTCGACGCGTGACAGGTGCAGGCCGGCCTCGGCGTTCAGGCCGCCGCCGTGCAGGGCGAGCCCGCCCGGGTTGCGCAGCACGGAGCCGCGCAGGGTGAGCGGGCCGCAGACGCGGGCGAAGCGGAACGACACCTCGCCCTCGACGGTCATCGCCCGCGCGAACAGGCCCACCTGGACGACCAGGTTCGAGCCGCCGAGCGCCAGCCCGCCGGGGGCGCTGAGCCGGGCGCCTTCGAGGTTGACCGCCGCGCCGATCCTGGCGGCGGTGAGGATCATCTCGCCGTCGCAGCGGAACCCGTCGCGGGCCAGCAGGTTGCTGCCGACGTCGAGGTGCTCGGCGTTGAGCGCTGCGCCGGCGGCGGGCTCCAGGTGGGCGCCGTTCAGCGAGAAGTTGCTGCTGATGCGGGCGCTGCGCAGGCGCAGCTCGCCGGTGACGTGGCAGCCGGTCAGCCGCAGGTCGCCCTCGACCTGGAGGTTGGAGGCGATCAGGCCGGGCAGGGCGCAGCCGGCGAAGCTGAGGAATCGGGTGCGGGCCTGGTACAGGTCGGGGGTCTCGTCGAAGACGCAGTCGCGGAAGGTGACCGGCAGGTCCACCTCGCTGAACGCCAGGTGTAACAGGCCGGTGACGCGCGCCCCCGACAGGCGCAGGGCCGGTTTGTCCGCCGGGCCGGTGTACTCGCCGAGCAGCAGCTCCGCCAGCACCTCCGCCCGGACGGCGCGTCCGGCGCCCCAGGCGGCGGCGTTGGCCGGGGAGTCGTGGGCGGGGTCGCCCGAGCGCAGGTCCACGTCCTGGCCGCGGCGGATGGCGGTGGCCACGGCCTGTTCGGCGGCGGTGAGTTCGGCGTTCGGCACACGGACATCCTCCTGCACGGCACGCACCGCCGCGGTCGTCAGTCCCGTACGTCGAAGCCCAGCGCGCCCGCCACCACCGTCGCCTGGAACGGGTCGATGATCGCCCCCGCGAGCGTCACCTCACGCGGATCCAGCGTGCTCAGATCGCTGCCGCGCAGGTCACACCGGGTCAGATCGGCCTCGCGCAGCCACGCCCCGGAAAGATCGGCCCGCCGCAGCTCGGCCCCCTCCAGCCGGACCCCGGAGAGGTCGGCCTCGCGCAGCCGTACGCCGCGAAAGGCGCTGCCGCGCAGGTCGGCGCCGGCCAGCCCGACGTAGGACCAGTCGCCACCCTCCACCTTGAGCAGCCCGAACGTGCAGCCCTCGAACACGCTGCCCGTCAGCTTGCAGCTCTCGAACGTCGCGTCGAAGAGCGAGCAGCGCGAGAACACGCAGTTCAGGAAGCGCGCGTCGGTGTGCGTGGACACGTTGAACCGCACGTTCCTGAACTGGCACTCCTCGAACGACGAGCCGTGGTCGACCAGCTCGGTCATGTCCACGTCCTGGAACAGCACCCTGTGATGGATCTCGCCGGAGATCTCGCGGCCGTCCCAGTCGGCGGACCTGATCGTCGTCTCGGTGGGCGGCGCCGGGGCGCCGTGCCTGCGCTCTGCCATGCGAACAAACTAGCGGATCACGCTCAGGCGCGCTTGGCGATGGCGGTGATGAACGGCTGCACCAGCTTGGCCGCCAGGGGGCCGAACGCGGCCAGGATGAGCACGTACGCGGCGGCCAGCGCGCCCAGGTCGGGGTGCACGCCCGCGCCGACGGCCAGGCCGGCGATGACGATGTTGAACTCGCCGCGCGGGATGAGCGCGATGCCGGCTCGCGCCTGGCCGGCTTTGGCGATGCCCGCGCGTCTGGCCGCGTACATGCCGGTCAGCAGCTTGGTGACCATGCTGACCAGGGCGAGCAGCGCGGCGAGGCCGGCCACCGGCAGGATCGCCTTCGGGTCGGTCTGCAGGCCGAAGAAGACGAAGAAGACGGCCGCGAACAGGTCGCGCAGCGGCGCCAGCAGCGCGTGCGCGTCCTCGGCGAGCTGGCCCGACAGTGCGATGCCCACCAGGAACGCGCCCACCGCCGCCGACACCTGGAGCTGCTGCGCGAGGCCGGCGACCAGCAGCGCGAGCCCGACCACCTTGAGCAGCAGCACCTCGGAGTTGGGGCTGGAGACGAACGCCTCGATGAGGCGTCCGAACCGCAGCGCCACGACCAGCACCACGCTCACCGTGAGCAGCGCGATGCCCACGGAGATCGCGCCCTGCACGAAGCTGAGCCCGGCCAGCAGAGTGGTGAGGACCGGCAGGTAGACGGCCATCGTCAGGTCCTCGAACACCAGCAGCGACAGCACCGTGGGCGTCTCACGGTTACCGAGCCACCCCAGGTCGGACAGCACCTTGGCGGTGATGCCCGAGGAGGTGGCGTAGGTGACGCCGGCCATCGCCACGGCCGCGACGGGCCCCCAGCCGAGCAGGAGCGCGCAGATGGCGCCGGGGGCGGCGTTGAGCACGAGGTCCACGATGCCGGCGCGGGCGTTGCCCGTCAGGCTCGTGACCAGCTCGTCCGCGTTGTATTCGAGGCCGAGCGTGAGCAGCAGCAGGACCACGCCCAGCTCGGAGCCGATCTCGAGGAAGTCCGTGCTCGTGGCCAGCGGCAGCACGCCGCCGACGCCGAAGGCGAGACCGGCTATCAGGTAGAGCGGGATGGGCGAGATGCCCGCGCGCAACGCCAGCGCGCCCAGGATCCCCAGGCCGAGGAGGACAGCACCGAACTCAAGGAAGACGATCGCGGTATGGTGCACCCGCGGCTACCCGTTCGCCAGGATGTCGGCGACCTCTGCGGTGCTCTCCTCGCTGCCCACGACGACCACGACGTCACCGGCGGCGAAGGGGAACTCCGGCCCGGGGCTGGCGAAGACCTGCCCGCCGCGCACCACCGCGACGATGGAGGCGCTGGTACGCGTCCGCACGCGCGCGTCCCCCATCGGGCGGCCCGCGTAGGGGGAGCCGTCCGGGATCGGGAGCTGCACGCTGACCAGGCCTTCCACCTGCTGGTGTAGCTGGTTGAGCCGGGCGACGATCCGTGGCGCGCCCAGCAGCTCGGCCAGGGCGTCGGCCTCCTCGTCGTTGAGCTTGACCGTCTGGCAGACGGCGTCCGGGTCTTCCTTGTCGTAGATGACCAGGTCCCGGCGGCCGGTGCGGTGGGACACGACGCCAACCCGTTGTCCTTTTCGGGTGGTGAAATCGTGTCGTAGCCCGATTCCCGGCAGTGCTGTTTGTTCGACCTCCACCTAACCCACCCGTCCAGATCCGCACATTTCCGGACAACCCTACCAACGTCATGGGCCGGTTAGTTATGGGTCAATTGAGCGTAGCGAGGGGACTCGTTGGGGTTTGCGTCACTTTCGGGTCATTTTTGCGCAGGAGGTCCCACCAGCACCGCGCGTGTGACAGCGACCTGCGGCAGACGCGCCGCACGTGCAAGACTGCTCTAGGTGCCCGGACCACGGCGAGGCAGCACAGGCACCCGCCACCGACTCAGCGACCCCCAGGGACTACGCACCATGCCGACCGCCGCTCCGATCCGGCTGGTTCTCGTGGAAGATCACGCCATGGTGGCGGAGGCCATCGGCCTGGCGCTGGGCAGGGCGCCCGACATCGAGGTGGTCGCGCAGTCCGGCAGCATCGCCGGAGCCCTGGCCGACACCGGCAGGTGCCAGCCCGACGTCGTCGTGCTCGACCGCAGGCTCCCCGACGGCGACGGCGTGGCCGCGATCGGCCGGCTGGCGGCAGTGGCGCCGAGGGCGCGGGTGCTGGTGCTGACCGGCGAGGCGACCGCGTCCGTGGCCGCCAGGGTGGTGGCGGCCGGTGGAGCGGGGCTGGTGGTCAAGTCGTCGCGGCTGGGCGAGCTGGAGTCGGCGGTCCGGGAGGTGGCCGCCGGCGGGGTGGTGTTCGCGCCGGGCCTGCTGCCCGGCGTGCTCGACCGGCTGACCGGCCGCGCTGGTCACGTGGGCTCCGCACTGACCGCCCGCGAGCGCGAGACGCTGCTGCTCCTGGCCGAGGGCGCCAGCACGTACGAGATCAGCGACCGGCTCGGCGTGGCCAGGAACACGGCGCGCAACCACGTCCAGCACGTGCTGGAGAAGCTGGGCGCCCGCTCGAAGCTGGAAGCGGTGGCCCTCGCCCGCCGCGACGGCTTGTTGGATTGACGCATTTGTACTAGTCCGGGTCCCACAACTGCATCAGGTGTCCTGAGGCGCTTGCGTCTCGTGACCAGCCACGCGGCTCCCCGAGAGTAGATGCGTGGAAGGTGAGGAGGCCGAGCGTTACCAGGTGGACACCAAGTTGCCGGAGGAGATGGGCAGCATCACGGTGGCACGCCGCCTGGCGGGAACGGTCCTGAAGGAGTGCGACTACCAGGGGCGTCACGAGGACGTCCTGCTCGTCGTGTCCGAGTTGGTGACGAACGCGCTCGTCCACGGTGACGGCTCGCCGGCGTTACGCGTCAGGGCGAGCGTGTCGCAGGTGCGGATCGAGGTGGGCGACACCGGTGTCGCGCTGCCCGAGACCCGTGAGCCGGGGCCGCTGAACGGCTGGGGGCTGCACGTCGTCCGGCTGCTGTCCACCGGATGGGGCATCTCGCCCGGCCAGGACGGCAAGGTGGTGTGGTGCGAGCTGGCCGCCCGGCTCGCCCCGATTCAGGTGCGGCCGTCCGAAGCGTGAGAGGGCCCGCGACGGTGGCTCTGCGTTGATCGGGTTTGGCTCTGCGCTCATGTCGTGCAAGGCTGCGGTATGCCCGAGCACGATCCCTCGCGGGACGATATGCGGCTGCTCGTCCAGAGCATTCGCGACTACGCCATCTTCATGCTCGATCCCCGCGGCGTGATCGTGAGCTGGAACCTCGGGGCCGAACGCATCAAGGGATACACCGCCGACGAGATCATCGGCACCCACTTCTCGGTTTTCTACCCGCCCGAGGCGATCGAGCAGGGCACCCCCGCCGCCGGCCTGCGGGCGGCCGCCGCCGACGGCCGGTGGGAGGAGGAGGGCTGGCGGGTGCGCAAGGACGGCACCCGCTTCTGGGCCAGCGTGACCCTCACCGCCCTGTACGACGAGAGCGGCGGCCTGCGCGGATACGGCAAGGTGACCTGCGACCTGACCGAGCGGCGCAGCATGGCCAGAGCCCTCGACGAGCGCGGCATGCTGCTGGCCCGCCTCGTCCAGGCGCAGGAGCGGGAGCGCCGGCGCATCGCCTCCGACGTGCACGACGACACCATCCAGTCGATGGTCACCGTCGGGATGCGGCTGCGCCTGTGGGGCCAGGAGCTGCCCGAGGAGCACGCCGGCATGGTGCGGGCGCTCGGCGGCGTCGTGGACGGCGCCGTGCGCCGCCTGCGCGAACTGGCCTTCGAGCTGCACCCGCCGACCGACGGGCTGATGGCCGGGCTCAACGACTACCTGCGGGAGCTGATGCCGGGCGAGGGCCTGGCCTTCGAGCTGAACGGCCGCCTCGACGCCGAGCCGCCCTATGAGGCGGCGGTGACCGTCTACCGCATCTGCCAGGAGGCGCTGACCAACGTCCGCAAGCACGCCGGGGCGAGCCGGGTCGTCGTGGAGCTGGCCTCGCTCGACCGGGGCGTGCACGTCCGCGTCCGCGACGACGGCACGGGCCTGGCCGCCAAGGACGGCGAGGCGATGCACTACGGGCTGGCCGAGATGCGGGAGCGGGCGGAGGCGGCCGGCGGCTGGTGGACCATCGACGGGCCGCCCGGCGCGGGCACGACGGTGGAGTTCTGGGTCCCCGCCGTACCGCGCGGCTAACCGGTGTTCAAGAGGGGTGCGGCCACGTCCACGACCTGATGTCGGCCGGGTCCTCGCCGTGGTCCCGCGTGTACGCGCGGGCCCGCAGCCGCTCGTCGCTCATGTGCTGGCGCAGGTGCGCCGCCTTGCTGCCGAGCCCGGGAACCCGGTCGATGACGTCCATCACCAGGTGGAAGCGGTCGATGTCGTTGAGCATGCACATGTCGAACGGCGTCGTCGTGGTGCCCTCCTCCTTGTAGCCGCGCACGTGGATGTTGGCGTGCCCGTGCCGCCGGTAGGTGAGCTGGTGGATCAGCGACGGGTAGCCGTGGAAGTTGAAGACGATCGGCTTGTCGACGGTGAACAGCGTGTCGAACTCGGCGTCCGGCATGCCGTGCGGATGCTCCGACGGCGGTTGCAGCCGCATCAGGTCGACCACGTTCACCAGCCGGACCTTCAGCTCGGGCAGGTGCTCGCGCAGCAGCGCGGCGGCGGCCAGCGTCTCCAGGGTCGGCACGTCGCCCGCGCAGGCCAGCACCACGTCCGGCTCGCTGCCCTCGTCGGTGGAGGCCCACGGCAGGATGCCCAGGCCGCGCGTGTTGTGCGCGATGGCCTCCTCCATCGTGAACAGGTCGAGCACCGGCTGCTTGCCGGCCACGATCACGTTCACGTAGTCGCGGGAGCGCAGGCAGTGGTCGCCCACCGACAGCAGCGTGTTCGCGTCCGGCGGCAGGTAGACCCGCACCACCGAGGCCTTCTTGTTGACCACCACGTCGAGGAAGCCCGGGTCCTGGTGGCTGAACCCGTTGTGGTCCTGCCGCCACACGTGCGACGACAGCAGGTACGTCAGCGACGCCACCGGCCGCCGCCACGAGATCTTCTGCGACGACTCCAGCCACTTGGCGTGCTGGTTGAACATGGCGTCCACGATGTGGATGAACGCCTCGTAGCAGTTGAACAGCCCGTGCCGCCCGGTCAGCAGGTAACCCTCCAGCCAGCCCTGGCACAGGTGCTCGCTCAGCACCTCCATGACCCGGCCGCCCGCGCCCAGGTTCTCGTCCGTCGGCAGCGTCTCGGCGTCCCAGGCCCTGTCGGTCACCTCGAACACGTCCGACAGCCGGTTCGAGGCCGTCTCGTCCGGCCCCATCAGCCGGAACGTGCTCGGGTTGGCGGCGATCACGTCCCGCAGGAAGCCGCCCAGCACCCGCGTCGGCTCGCTCGCCTGCTCCGCGGGCGCCTTGACCTCCACCGCGAGCCTGCGGAAGTCGGGCAGCCGCAGCGGCTCCAGCAGCTCGCCGCCGTTGGTGTGCGGGTTCGCGCTCATCCTCCGCTCGCCGCGCGGCACGGTCGCCAGGACGTCCTCGACCGGCTTGCCGTCCGAGCCGAACAGCTCCTCCGGCCGGTACGAGCGCATCCACTCCTCCAGCATGGCCAGGTGGCCCGCGTTCTCCCTGACCTTGGCCAGCGGCACCTGGTGCGCGCGCCACGTGCCCTCGACCGGCTTGCCGTCCACCTCCTTCGGCCCTGTCCACCCCTTCGGCGTGCGCAGGATGATCATCGGCAGCCGGTCGGCGTCGCCCGCCTTGTACGCCGCCATCTCCTCGAACGCGGTGTCCAGCGCGCCCGCCATCTCCCCGTGGTCGGCGCCCACCAGGTGGGGACGGTAGCCGTACCCCTCCATGAGCTTGAGCAGCTCCCGCTCGGGGATCCGCGCCAGCACCGTCGGGTTGGCGATCTTGTAGCCGTTCAGGTGCAGGATGGGCAGCACCATCCCGTCGCGGCGGCGGTCCAGGAACTTGTTGGAGTGCCAGCTCGCGGCCAGCGGGCCGGTCTCCGCCTCGCCGTCGCCGATGACGCACGCCACGACCAGATCGGGGTTGTCGAACGCGGCGCCGTACGCGTGCGCCAGCGCGTACCCCAGCTCGCCGCCCTCGTGAATGGAGCCCGGCGTCTCCGGCGCGACGTGGCTCGGGATGCCGCCGGGGAAGGAGAACTGGCGGAACAGCCGCCGCATGCCCTCCACGTCCTGCGACACGTCCGGATACCGCTCGGAGTACGACCCTTCGAGCCACGCGTGGGCCACCGCCGCCGGGCCGCCGTGGCCGGGGCCCGCGATGTAGATCATGTCCTGGTCGCGTTCGCGGATCACCCGGTTGAGGTGCGCGAAGCAGAAGTTCAGGCCCGGCGTCGTCCCCCAGTGGCCGAGCAGGCGCGGCTTGATGTGCTCGGGGCGCAGCGGCTCGGTGAGCAGGGGGTTGTCCAGCAGGTAGATCTGCCCGACGGACAGGTAGTTGGCCGCCCGCCAGTACGCGTCAATACGATCCATGCCCCTGCCCCTTCCTCCGCAGAGACACCTGAACCTTCTCTCGACGTGTTCGCCCCCATTGGTGACACTTTTCATGGACGGGAGGGGCCATGCCACTGGACGCGCAACTCCTCGAAGTGCCGGAAGGACTGGTGGCGATCGCCGGAGGCGTCGCGGGCATCCTCACGCTGGTGTTCGAGATCGCGCTCTTCTCCCGCCAGGAGCACGCCCTGTTCCGGCGGGTCACCGGCGGCATCGAGCTCGTGGCCGGGCTGGCCATGGTGTCGGGTGGCGTGGCCCGGCAGCTCACGCTGGGACTGCCGCCTCGCTGGGAGCACTGGCCCGCCTACCTCGCGGTCGTCGGGGTCGTGTTCGTCGTGCGGGGCGTCATCAGGGTCAGGACGGCGGGCGTCGGCCGCGAGGCCGACGACGTGCACGCGCTGGCGGGCCGCGTCGAGGAGGAGGTCTGGCTCTTTCCGCCCGATCGGCTGACGCCTGATTCGTACGTGCCGCTGGATCTGCGCCGCCCCTCCTACGGCCGGTATCCGCGCCCGCGCGACAGGGAGGCCGTCGCGGAGCTGACCCGCTGGCTCCGGAGCGCCAGGAGAAAGCCCTGCGTGCTGTACGGCGAGTCCGGCTCCGGCAAGTCGGTGGTCCTGCGCAGGCTCGCCAGGGACCTGGCCGCCCACGCCCGGCGGCGGCGACGGCCCTCCCTGGTGGCCGTCTACGTGGATCTGGAGGCGATGCCGTCCAGGCAGGAGGGAGACCAGCGGTCGGACGAGGAACTGCTGCGCGACCACATTCGCACCCAGCTGGGCGGGAACGATCCCGAGATGCTCAGGCGGCTGGACCGGATCTTCTCCGGCGGCTACGGCTCCGTCATCTGGGCCTTCCTGTTCGACGGCTTCGACGACTTCGTGTCCGCCACGCAGTCGGCCACCAAGGAGGACACGGCGCAACGGTGGCTTCAGGCCATCAACCGGCTGAAGGACGGCTCGGAGACGTTCCGCGTCGTCGTGGCCGCCAGGGATCGGCTGGTCGCCCGCCGGCTGGGCTGGCCCGTCCTGGCGCTGTCACCCCTGACGCTCGCCCGCCAGGTCGCCTTCGCCAGGGAGCTGGGCCACGAGGGGATGCGCGGGCTGCTCAGGAACATGAACGCCGACGACGGGCTGCGGCCGGTCGTGACCGTGCCGCTCCTGCTCAACCTCCTGCTGCTGCACCTGCGAGAGAGGGGCGGCACCGACGGCGAGCTCCGCCGGGACGCGCTCGTGGAGGCGGCCGTGCTGCAACGGCTCGGTCACCTGGACAGCGCCCGGCGGGAGGCCGTGCTGCGTGCCGGACAGGACGCGGCATACCCGTACCCACCGGCCTCCGTGGCCGCTCCCGCCGCGGACTCGCCGCTGAACGAGCTCGTCAAGGCGAACCTCGTCCGGTGGCGCCATGACCGGATCGAATACGTCAGCAAGATTGTGGAGGACTACTTCGTCACGGGAGGCCTCATTCGCTCGGGCCGGGTGACCGACGCCCGGCGGCTGTTCCAGGACGGCCGCCATCTGGGGGCGCTGACCGCCGTGCTGCGGCGCGCGGGTGACGACCCCGCCGACCCTCTCCGGCGGGACGTCATCTCGGCGGCCACGACCCTGTTGCAGGACGTCGTCGAGACGGCGGGCTCCGCCGACGACTACCGCGCGCACCTGGCCCGCGGGCCCAAGGAGCCGTTCCCGCCGCGCGGACGCACCTTCGCCTGGCCGCCGGTGGCCCTCGGTGTACTCCACGTGATCCTCGACTCGGGCATCGCCCTGGACGAGCCGGAGCTGAGCCCCATCCGCGAGGCCGCGGCCCGCATGGTCGTGGCCGCGTTCGCCAGCGGTGCCGGGCTCGACCAGCGCTACGCCCTGGCGCTCCTGCCGCTGCTGGACGTGGACGTCGCCCTGTGGGCCGTGCTCCGGTCCGGTGCGGCCGACAGCGCGGTCCGCGGCGGGCCGTACGAGCTGCTCGCCATCGGCGCGAAGGTCTACGAAAGGCTCACGATCCCGCAGCGGCTCGTCGCGCTCGCCAAAGCGATGCGAACGCGCCGGGCCGTGGAGCGCGCGTTGACGGGAAGGACACGCCCGGGGATCGCGGCGGTCATCCGGTCGGTGATCCGTGCGTTGCAGCTCTTCGGCGCCGTGTTGTTCGTGGTCTTCCTGGTACAGGTCGTCGAGCTGGCCGCCACGGGAGATCTCGTGGCGGCGCTGCTCGAGTCCGTCATGATCCTGCTGCCCGTCGCCTGGTTCCTGGTCTCCTCGGCAGGCGTCCTCGGCCGGCCGTCGACCTTCTCGACGTTCCTGCTCGCCTTCCTGGCGGCCGTGGTCGCGGCCGGGGGGCTCTGGCGCGCCGTGGTGGCCCTGGCCTCCCTCGATCCCGTCACCATCCTGGGCGGCCTGGTCGGAGCGACCATCGTGACGTGGCCGTTCGCGCGGGTGATGGACGTGATCATGTTTCCTGAGCAGCGCGCCTGGCACGATGTCGTCCTGCCCCAGATCCGAGTGCTCAGGGAGGCGCACACGAGGCTGGTGCGCCAGGGGCTGCGCCAGCGCTACGAGCAGCTTCAACTGCTGATCAGGGAAGGCAGACCGCTGAAGGGCACCTTCCCCCTGTTCGTCGTCCTGATCTTCGCCGGCGTCTCCATGCTGGACCTGCCCGGGATCGAGGGCGAGGCGGAAACGGACCGGAAGCTGCCGATCCTCGGCTGGGTCCTGGGCGTGGCCTGCGCGGTGAGATACGGCTCGGCCGCCCTGCGCGTGCTCGCCGAGCGCCGCGACATGCGCAGGCACCTGTCGCGGGGCGCCTTCGACCGGGACGAGGTGCTGGCGCACCTGAACCGTCTCACCAGTCACGAGCGCACCGCCCGCTTCCTCAAGAACCTGTGCGCCTCCCCGCCAGAGCAGCTGAGCGGGGTCGTCAGCGTCCTCGTCGATCTCGACCGGACGTTCGACCAGGTCATCAGGCTGGTACCGGCGGGGACGACGAGGCGGGTGCCGCCGGCCGTGTGGGAGGTCGGGCTCGACTTCGACACGCCCGGGTTCCGGACCTGGCTGGTGGCCTACGACGCGGCGCATCCCGGACGGCTGAGCTGGATGGTCAGCGACCCCGGGCGCATCTTCCCGGTCAGCGCGTGCCTCAGGCGCCTCGGCGCCGAGCGGATGCCCATTCCCCGGGACTGACATATACCGTTAAAGTGCCGAACATGGAGTTCAGGAGCTCGCGCTGGTATTCGGGAAACGACCGGAACTCCTACATCCACCGGGCCTGGATGCGCCGCGGCCTGCCCTCCGAGGCGTTCGAGGGCGGCAAGCCGCACATCGCCATCGCCAACACCGCCTCCGACCTCACCCCCTGCAACTCCCACCTGAACGAGGTGGCCCAGAGCGTCGTGCACGGCGTGTGGGAGGCCGGGGGAGTGCCGCTCAACCTGCCCGTCGTCTCCCTCGGCGAGACGAACGTGCGCCCCACCGCCATGCTGTGGCGCAACCTGGCCGCCATGGCCACCGAGGAGATGCTGCGCGCCAACCCCATCGACGGGGTGGTGCTGCTCGGCGGCTGCGACAAGACGATCCCGTCGCTGCTCATGGCCGCCGCCTCCGTGGACCTGCCCGCCGTGGTGGTGCCCGGCGGCCCGATGCTGACCGGCCACTTCCGCGGCGCGCCGCTCGGCTGCGGCACCGACGTGTGGCGGCTCAGCGAGGAGGTGCGCGCGGGCACCCTGTCGCGGGAGGCGTTCCTGCGCTCGGAGTCGTCCATGATCCGCAGCCGCGGCCACTGCAACACGATGGGCACCGCCTCCACGATGGCGTTCATGGCGGAGGCGCTCGGCATGACGCTGCCCGGCACCGCGGGCACCCCCGCCCCCGACAGCCGCCTGCTCGAACGCTCCCACGAGACCGGCCGCCTGGCCGTCGAGCTGGTCCTGCACGACCGCCGTCCCAGCCAGGTCATGACCAGGGGCTCCTTCCTCAACGCCATCGTCACCCTGGCCGCCGTCGGCGGCTCCACCAACGCCGTCGTCCACCTGCTGGCCATCGCCGGGCGGCTCGGCGTCGAGCTGAGCCTGGACGACTTCGACCGCACCGGCTCCGGCGTCCCCCTGCTGGTGGACCTGCAGCCGGCCGGGCGGCATCTCATGGACGACCTGTTCAGGGCCGGCGGCCTGGCCGCCGTGCTGAAGGAGGTGGAGGACCTGCTCGACCCCGGCGCGATCACCGTCACGGGCAGGCCGCTCGCCGAGCACCTCGACGGGGCCGAGATCTGGGACGAGGACGTCATCAGGCGCCGCTCCAGCCCGCTGCTGCCCGATGCCGGCATCGCCGTGCTGCGCGGCAACCTCGCGCCCTCCGGCGCGGTGATCAAGCCCGCCGCCGCCTCGCCCGAACTGCTGCGCCACCGGGGCCGCGCCGTCGTCTTCGACAGCGTCGAGGACGTGCACGCCCGGCTCGACTCGCCCGACCTCGACGTGGACGAGACCTCGGTGCTGGTGCTGCGCGGCTGCGGCCCCAAGGGGTACCCGGGCATGCCGGAGGTCGGCAACCTGCCGCTGCCCGCCAAGCTGCTGGAGAAGGGCGTGCGTGACATGGTGCGCATCAGCGACGCCCGCATGAGCGGCACCGCGTACGGCACGGTCGTCCTGCACACCGCGCCCGAGGCGGCGGTCGGCGGGCCGCTGGCCAGGGTGCGCACCGGCGACCCCATCGTGCTCGACGTGGCCGCCCGCCGCCTCGACGTGGACGTCCCCGACGCCGAGCTGAACGCGCGCGAGCCCGTCACGAACGGGTACGCCAGGCCCGCGCGCGGCTGGGAGCGCCTCTACGTCGAGCACGTCACTCAGGCCGACCGCGGCGCGGACCTCGATTTCCTGATCGGATCGAGCGGCGACCGGGTGGGCCGCGAATCCCACTGAGCTGATAAAACACCGCTCCGCCATGCGCGGAATCAACGGCGGGGGGTAGGCAGTTACGGGACGATGGAACCAGGCATGATCGGTTTGGCGACGCGAGGAGGAAACGCGTGAACGGCGACATCACCCAGACCCAGGAATGGGCGTCCCTGGGTAAGCACCACGAGGAGCTGGCGGGCAGGCATCTGCGTGAGCTGTTCGCGGAGGACCCGGGCCGGGCCGAGCGGATGACCGTGACGGCGGGCGACCTCTACCTCGACTACGCCAAGCACCGCGCCACGCAGGAGACCATCGGCCTGCTCACCGCTCTGGCCGAGCGGGCCGGGCTGCGCGAGCGGGTGGCGGCCATGTTCTCCGGCGAGCACATCAACGTCAGCGAGGACCGTGCGGTCCTGCACGTCGCGCTGCGCATGCCCCGTGACGCCAAGCTCGTCGTGGACGGGCAGGACGTGGTGTCCGACGTGCACGAGGTGCTCGACAGGATGAGCGCCTTCTCCGACCGGGTCAGGTCGAAGGAGTGGAAGGGCGCCACCGGCAAGCCCATCGAGACCGTCGTCAACATCGGCATCGGCGGCTCCGACCTCGGGCCCGCCATGGCGTACGAGGCGTTGCGCGACTACGCCGACGCCGGCATCACCGCCAGGTTCGTCTCCAACATCGACCCGGCCGACATCACCGGCAACCTCGCCGGCCTCGACCCCGCCACCACGCTCTTCGTGGTCAGCTCCAAGACCTTCACCACGCTGGAGACGCTCACCAACGCCAGGGTCGCGCGCCGCTGGCTGGTCGACGCGCTCGGCGAGGACGCCGTCTCCCACCACTTCGTGGCCGTCTCCACCAACGCCGCCAAGGTCGCGGAGTTCGGCATCGACACCGCCAACATGTTCGGCTTCTGGGACTGGGTGGGCGGCCGCTACTCCTACGACGGCGCCATCGGCCTGTCCCTGATGATCGCCATCGGGCCCGAGCGGTTCCGCGAGATGCTGGCCGGCTTCCACACCATCGACGAGCACTTCCGCACGGCCCCGTTCGAGGCCAACATGCCGGTGCTGATGGCCCTGCTCGGCATCTGGTACACCGACTTCTTCGACGCCGAGACCCGCGCCGTGCTGCCCTACAGCCAGCGGCTGCACCGCTTCCCCGCCTATCTGCAGCAGCTCACGATGGAGTCCAACGGCAAGTCGGTGCGCGCCGACGGCAGCCCCGTCGCGGTCAAGACCGGCGAGATCTTCTGGGGCGAGCCGGGCACCAACGGCCAGCACGCCTTCTACCAGCTCCTGCACCAGGGCACCCGGCTCGTCCCGGCCGACTTCATCGGCTTCGCCGAGCCGTACGAAGACCGCGAGGGCATGCACGACCAGCTCATGGCCAACCTCTTCGCCCAGACGACGGCGCTGGCGTTCGGCAAGACCGCCGAGGAGATCGCCGCCGAGGGCACCGCGGCCGAGATCGTGCCGCACAAGGTGATGCCGGGCAACCGCCCCACCTCCACCATCCTGGCGCCCAAGCTCACCCCGTCCACGCTGGGGCAGCTCGTCGCGCTCTACGAGCACATCGTGTTCGTCGAGGGCACCGTCTGGGGCGTCGACTCCTTCGACCAGTGGGGCGTCGAGCTGGGCAAGAAGATGGCGCTCGACCTGGCGCCCGCGCTGACCTCCGACGAACCGCCCGCCACGTTCCCCGACCCATCCACGGAGCGGCTGATCCGCAAGTACCGGGAGCTGCGCGGAAGGCGCGTCTGAGATGGCGCGAGCCGGCGCGCTCGTCCTGTTCGGCGTCACGGGCGACCTCGCGCGCAAGATGCTGCTGCCCGCGCTCTACCACCTGACCGCCGACGGCCGGCTCGACCTGCCGGTCATCGGCGTGGCCAAGACCGACCTGGACCTCGACGGGCTGATCGAGCACGCCCGCGAGGCGTGCGGCGGCGTGCACGACGCCGCCTTCGACAAGCTGGCAGGGAACCTGCGGCTGGTGGCGGGCGACTACGGCGACCCCGGCACGTTCGAGCGGCTGCGCGAGGAGGCCGAGGGCAAGGGCTTCCTCGTGCACTACCTGGCCGTGCCGCCGGCGCTGTTCTCCCCGGTCGCCGAGGGGCTGGCCGCCGTCGGCCTCAACCGCGACGCGCGGCTGGTGGTGGAGAAGCCCTTCGGGCACGACCTCGCCTCGGCACGCGAGCTCAACGACGACCTGCTGCGCCACTTCGACGAAGACCATCTGCGGCGCGTCGACCACTTCCTGGGCAAGGAGCCGGTCGAGGACCTCATGGTGTTCCGGTTCGCCAACACGCTGCTGGAGCCCATCTGGAACCGGTCGCACATCCGCAGCGTGCAGATCACCATGGCCGAAGACTTCGACGTGCGCGACCGGGGCGCCTTCTACGACGCCAACGGCACCGTCCGCGACGTGGTGCAGAACCACCTGCTGCAGCTCCTGGCCATCCTCGCGATGGACCCGCCGCCGTCCACCGACGCGCGGGCCCAGCTCGACGAGAAGTGGCGGGTGCTGCGCGCGGTGCAGGCGCTCAACCCGGCGGACGTCGTACGCGGCCAGTACGACGGCTACCTCGGCACCGACGGCGTGCGCCCCGGCTCCACCACCGAGACCTTCGTCGCGCTGCGCGCCTACATCGACAACTGGCGCTGGGCCGGGGTGCCCTGGTGCATCCGCTCCGGCAAGGCCCTGCCGACCACCGACCTGGAGGTCGTCGCCGAGCTGCGCCGGCCGCCGGTGACCATGTTCGGCAACGGCGGCGCGCCGGAGAGCCCCAACCTGATCAGGTTCCGGCTGCAGCCCGACGCCGGGGTGACGTTCGACCTGCTGGCCAAGGAGCCGGGCAAGCAGCACGCCCGGCCGGTGCCGGTCAGCGTCGACTTCACCAAGGTGCTCGGGCCGATGGAGGCCGCCTACGAGCGCATCCTCACCGACGCGGTCAGCGGCGACCCGCGAAGGTTCGCCCGGTTCGACCTGGTGGAGGAGTCGTGGCGGATCGTGCAGCCGGTGCTCGACGCGCAGGACAAGCCGCTGCCGTACGAGAAGGGCTCGTGGGGCCCTGAGCCGGCGGAGAAGATCCCGCCCGGCGGCTGGCACGAGATCTCGACGACCTTCGACTGACGGGTTCGACGCGGCGGCGTCCTGGGGTGACGATGGGGGGATGGACATCATGGAACTGGTGGAACAGTCGAAGGACGCCGCGACGGTCAAGCGCGTCTTCGGCGAGCCGATCCAGCACGGCGACGTCGTCGTCATCCCCGTCGCCAGGGTCGCCCAGGGAGGCGGCGGAGGCCAGGGCCAGGGCAAGGACGAGAAGGGCGAGGAGGGAGGGGGCAGCGGCGGCGGCTTCGGCTTCAGCGCGACGCCGGCGGGCGTGTACGTGCTCAAGGACGGCGACGCCCTGTGGCGGCCCGCCGTCGACGTCAACCGCATCGTCATCGGCGGCCAGATCGTCGCGGTCGTGCTGCTGCTGACGCTGCGGACCATCTTCAAGAGGCGGCGCCGCAGGCGCTGACGACACGTGCTCATCGATCTGCTCGACGACGCCGAGCTGCCCGGCGATCTCTTCCTGGTCCCCGGCTCCAACCTGCCGGTGCGGCTGGCGAGGCTGGGCGGCTCGGCCACGCTCGTCCGCTTCCCGCCCGGCTGGGTTCGGCCCGAGCGCGGCCACTACCTGGCCGGCGAGGAGTTCGTCGTGCTGCGGGGCGAACTGCACGTGTCGGGCATCACGTACCTGCCGGGGCAGCACGGCTGGCTGCCCGCGGGCACGCTGCGCCACTCCAGCGCCGCCCCGCACGGCGCGCTGGCGTTCACCTCCTTCTCCGGCCAGGCCACCTGGGTGCGCAGCGACCGCGACGAGCCCGACGGTCCCGCTCAGCGCACGCCGCTCGAAAGCGTCGTCATCCCGCGCGGCGGCCTTCCCCTCTCGCCGCACTCCGCCCTGCTCGACACGCCCATCCCGCTCAACAGGGCCGCCGAGGTGGTCACGGTGCCGACGTGGACGTGGGAGCGGTCCGCGTTGATACCGGAGGGGCGGGTGCTCGTAAGGTGGACGCCATGACGTCTATGGCGCAGATTGCGGCTTTCGGTGGAGTTGTCCTGCTCGGCGCGATGTCGCCCGGCCCCGACTTCGCGGTGGTGGTCCGCCGCTCGGCCGTCTCCGGCCGCACGCACGGCATGGCCGCCGCGGCCGGCATCGCGGTGGGCGTGTTCGCCTGGGTGGTGGCCGCGGCCACCGGCGTGGCGGCGCTGCTGGCCGCCTCCGCCGTGGCGTTCACCGTGGTCAAGGTGGTGGGCGCCGCCTATCTGCTCTACCTCGGCATCAGGTCGCTGCACGCCGCCTGGCGCGGCGGCGGCGCGCTCAAGCTCGACGTGCCCGACCCGGGCGGGCGCGGCTCCTGGGCGGCCTTCACCGAGGGCCTCCTGACGAACGTGCTCAACCCCAAGGCGGCGCTGTTCTTCGTGGCGCTCGTGCCGCAGTTCCTCGGCTCGGGGGTGTCGGTGATGGCGCTGTCCGGGGTGGCACTGGCCGGGACGATCGCGTGGTTCCTGGTGGTGGCGAACGTCGTGAGCACCCTCCGCAAGGTGTTCGCCAGGCCCGCGGTCCGGCGGACGGTGGACGGCGTGACGGGCGCCGCCCTCATCGGCCTCGGCGTCAAACTCGCCACCTCCACCCGCCCCTAGGACACGGTGACGCCCAGCAGGTGGCCCAGCCCGTACGTGACGGTGGCCGCGCCCACGCCCAGCGCGAGCTGACGCAACCCGCCCAGCCACCACGGCCGGGCCGTCATCACCGCCACGGCGGCCCCGAACCCGAACAACGCCACCACGCTCAGCACCAGCGCCACCAGCAGCCCGGACGCCCCGAACAGGAACGGCACCAGCGGCACCAGCGCCCCGGCCGAGAACGCGCCGAACGACGACGCGGCGGCCACGTAGGGGGAGGGCAGATCGTCCACGTCCACCCCCAGCTCCTCGCGCACGTGCACCCGCAACGCCTGCTCGGGATCGGCCGACAGCCCGGTGGCCACCCGGTCGGCCAGATCGGGGTCCAGCCCCCGCGACCGGTACAACGCGGCCAGCTCGGCCCGCTCACCCTCGGGGTTGCGGGCCAGCTCCCGCCGCTCCACGGCGATCTCCGCGCGCATCAGCTCGGTCTGCGACTTCACGGAGGTGTACTCGCCGGCGGCCATGGAGCAGGCACCGGCGATCAAACCCGCGAAACCGGCCAGCACCGCGCCCTGCCCGGCGCCCGCCGCGCCCACCACCCCGGCGATCAGCGCGAAGTTGGAGACCAGTCCGTCCATCGCGCCGAACACCGCGGGGCGCAGCCAGCCGCCGGTCACGTCGCGGTGGCTGTGGTGGTGTTCGGGGGATTCCGGGCGGACAAGCTCGATGGTCATCAAAACCTCCACATATCGGATGTCTCCCTTCAAATTTGACATATCCGAACAGGGGTTCGCAACGAAGGGAAGGCTTGCCTGAGCTGGGAGGCGTCTCGCAGGGTAATCGCATACTTGCCATCAGTGCGCGAGGGTATGAGCGCGCTGCCGACCGAGGGGTGGCCGACAGCGCCGCGGCGCCGCCGCAACGGCGCCGCAGGGAACCACGAACCGGGCTCAGGCGTGGACGGGAGCCTCGACGGCGGGCGCTTCGGCGGACCGGCCGTCGCGGATCAGCGCCGAGCACTCCTCGATGGTCTCCTCCAGCAGCCCGCGCAGCAACGCGTCCGGGTCGGAGATGCACGCCTGCACGATCCCCACCACCGCGAGCTGCACCGCGTTGGGCGCCGCGTACCGGCGGAAGCCCTTCTCGGTGATCCGGGCGGCCCGGCTGAAGCGCCTGGCCTGCTCGGCCGCGTGCGGCACCTCCTCCATCGCGCGGCGGCTGCGCTCGCTGAGCCGTCCCGACGGCGCGCCGTCGAGGCGGGCGAGCATCTCCTCGGCGGCGAGGACGGACACGGCGAGGGCGAGCTGGCGCTCGGCCGCCGCCACCGGCAGGGCGGTGGTGGCGCAGCGGAGCGCGATGTGCGCGTCCACGCGCAGGTCGTCGCTGGACAGGCCGATGATGGAGGGCACCAGCCGGACGAGTCTGGCCCGGCTCTCGTCGCTGGTGTTGTCGTTCACCAGGCGGGCGAGTGCGGCCAGCAGCGGGTGGGTGCAGGCCGGGTGGTCGCTCCAGCGTTCTCCGGCCAGGTAGGAGGCCAGCTCCATGAAGCAGGCGCCCCGCTTCGGGTTGCGATGCCTGCCGCGGGAAAGAACCGGCATGTGATCAAGGTGATTGTCCACGGGTGCTCCACTGCTCCACGCGATCGCCGTCGCTCCAGCGCCGTTCATCCAGTCTGCGCCGGAGTGCGGCTCAATGCCAGTGATGCGGGGTGTTCTTCATGAACGTTCCCTCTAGGGGTGTTCCTGATGAACGTTCCCTCTACCCGCCCGCGTCACACTCACACGCGCAAGCAGAACACCTCACTCGCGTACGAAGACCGCGACGGTGCGGGCGGGGACGGTCAGGGTGCCGGTGGCCGGGTCGAAGGACGAGGTGCGGACGACGGGGTCGTCCGAGCCGGCCTGTACGGGGTGCAGCGTCACCCGCTGCCCCGCCAGCGCCGGCATCGCCTGCGGGTGCTGTGACGGGGTCGCGTTGAAGACGACGGTGACGGACCTCCAGCGCGGGTCGAGCCCCTCGGTGTCCACGTGCATGGCGATCACGCCCTCCGCCGAGCCGGGGAACGACAGCCGCCGCTGCACCTCCTCCAGCGACCCCAGCGCGAACGCCGGCGACGACGCCCTGATCCGCAGCAGCTCGCCGTACCGGGCGCGGGCGGCGCGGATGTCGGCGCAGCCCGGCTTGAGCGCCGGGTCGGCGAGCAGCGGGCGGGCGTAGGGCCACTTGGGCTCGTTGCCGGCCCGGGGCGGCAGGCCCGCGCCGAAGCCGTTGCCCTGCGCGCAGTCCCACAGCAGCCGGTTGAACCAGTCGCCCGAGTCGTAGGAGTTGCGGTCGAGCGACTTGGAGCGCAGCCGTTCCGTGCCCGCGTGCACGAACGTCGTCCCCTGCGCCAGCACCGCCGTCGCCAGCGACAGCGCCTGCATGCGGACCCGGTCCGCCATCGGCGTGTCCTGCGGCAGCTTGTAGGCCAGCGCGTCGAACAGCGTCTCGTTGTCGTGCGCGTCCACGTACGTGACCGCCTCGCCCGGCGCGGCCGTGTACCCGGCGGGCGAGCCGTTGTAGTCGATCTCCGAGCCCTTCTGGCCGGACGGCAGCACGTAGTCGCGCAGGTTCCCGGTCAGGCCGACCCTGATCAGATCGGCGTAGCGGGCCAGGCGGGCGCGCTGCTCCTCGGCCGTGCCGTTGGCGGGGGAGCCGTTCGGCGCGCCGGCCAGCCCGGAGCCGAAGCCCTGCACGCGCGGGTCGGCGTCGAACGGGCTGCCGCCGCGCACCGCGTCACGCAGCCGGTCGGTGAACGTGCCGATGCCGGTGCCGGCCAGGTTCGCCTGCGTGGCCTGCTCGAAGCGGGCGCCGTCGGCCACCTCGCCGAAGTTCCAGCCCTCGCCGTACAGGATGATCGACTTGCCGTCCACGCCGTCGCGGGCCGGGGTCAGCTCGTCGAGCGCGCGGCGGACGGCGAGCAGGTTCGCCTTCGGGTGGTGGCCCATGAGGTCGAAGCGGAAGCCGTCGATCTTGTACTGCTTCGCCCATGTGACGATCGAGTCGACCACCAGCTTGCCCATCATCAGGTGCTCGGGCGCGGTGTTGGCGCAGCAGGTGGAGGTGGCCACGGCGCCGTCGTCGAGGAGCCGGTGGTAGTAGCCGGGCACGATCGGGCCGAGCACGCCGGTGGAGTGCGTGTGGTTGTAGACGACGTCCATGACCACCCGCAGCCCCGCCCGGTTGAGCCCGGCGACCATGCCGCGGAACTCCTTGATCCGCTCGTCGGGACGGGTCGCGTACGAGCCCTCGGGCACCGTGTAGTGCAGCGGGTCGTACCCCCAGTTGAAGGAGTCCTTCGCGGCCGTGCGCGCCACGCACTCCTGCTGCTGCTCGGAGTCGGGCGGCAGCGCCGCCAGGTCGCAGGACGGCTCCGTCCGGTCGGCGGCCCGCTCGGGCACCGTGGCGAAGTCGAACGCGGGCAGCAGGTGCACGTGCGTCAGCCCGTCGGCGGCCAGCGCCCGCAGCTCCCGCAGGCCGGCGCCGTCGTGCTGGAAGGCCGCGTACGTGCCGCGCAGCCCGGCCGGGACGGTGGCGTCGGAGGCGGAGAAGTCGCGCACGTGCAGCTCGTAGACGGCGGCCCGGTCCTGCGGCACGGCGGCGGGCTTGACCAGCAGGTCCCAGCCGGGCGGCCGGTGCGCGGCGGCGTCGAGGCTGACGAGCCTGCTGCGCCCGCCGTCGGCGGTGACGTCCAGGCTGTAGGGGTCGGTCACCTCGTTCGTGACGACCGCGCCGGCCGTGGGGGAGTAGACGGTGACCAGGTAGGTGTACTCGCGGCCGAGCCAGGACGGCAGCCCGCGCACCGACCACACGCCGCTCTCGTCGTCGCGCCGCATCCGGTGCACGGTCCGGCCGCCGGAGCCGTACAGGGCCAGCTCGACCTTCCGCGCGGTCGGCGCCCACAGCGCCAGCCTGGGAACGCTCTGCCCGGACGGGCCCAGCGTGGCGGTGGCGGCCTTGGCGTACAGGTCGTCCAGCACACCGGGGATCTGCACGCCGGTCGCGGCCAGCAGCGTGCCAGCCGCGTCCCGCTCGACGGCCACGACCTGGCCGCGCAGCGCCTCGCGGACGAGGCCGGCGTCGCGCGGGTCCACCTTCAGCGCCTGGTACGCGGCCAGGTGCGGCCACCCGCGCCGCTGCTCCTCGCTCAGCGCGCCGGGCGCCAGCCGGATGAGCCGCGGGTCGCCGGTCAGGTCGCGGCCGTCGCAGGCGAGGTCACCGGCGGGGCTGAAGGCCAGGAAGTGCCGCAGCGACGGGTCGGCCCGCCAGGCCACCGTGTCGCGGTCGATCCAGTGCGCCGTGGCCTTGCTCAGGTCGGCGTCGGCGGCCGTGGCGGCGGGCAGATCCTTCTCGTCGCCCTGGTGGATGATGTAACTCAGGCTCTTCGCCCCCCTCGGCGAGCGGCGCCTGCCCACACGGGCAGTCCCCAGCCGTGATGGTTCCCGTCCGGGCGGCGGTGATGCAGGGAGCCGATCTTTGCAACTCTTGCTGGAAATTACTGAAAAGAGGCAAACCCCATCGTGGCCCGCACGGTAGCTGACGAGGCGCGGTCCAGGGTCCACAATGAGTCGCGGCCTTCGGGCAGGTCGCCCTGACCAGCCAAAACGCCGCAGAACAGGGAGATCCCGGCCAGGAAGGACTCATGTAACAACTTGCAGAATCCTTGCGCCGCCATCTAGAGATCAGCGTCACGTCGGCGTAACCTCCGGCTTACTCCGACCTCCGACCGAGCTGCGAGGAGCAGGACATGCGACGACTCTTACCGTCCGCGGCGGCTGTTGCGGCACTCGTCCTGACGGTTTCCGCCTGTGGCGGCGGTGGCGAGACCGCCGCGCCGCCCACCCAGGTCTCCGATCCGTCCCAGGTGAGCGGCGAGGTGACGTGGTGGGACACGACGCGCCCCGACAGTGAGGGGCCGACGTTCCAGGCGTTGATCAAGGAGTTCCAGGCCAAGTATCCGAAGGTCAAGGTCAACTATGTGAACGTGCCCTCGGACCAGGCGCAGAATCAGTTCCAGACGGCCGCGCAGGCCGGCAGCGGCGCGCCGGACGTGATCAGGTCGGAGGTGGCGTGGACGTCGCAGTTCGCGTCGCTGGGCTACCTGCAGCCGCTGGACGGCACCCGCGCCGTGGACCAGCCCGAGGACTTCCTGCCAGGGCCGCTGAGCAGCACGAAGTACAACGAGAAGACGTACGCCGTGCCGCAGGTCACCGACACGCTCGCGCTGATCTACAACAAGCGGCTGCTGAAGGAGGCCGGGCACGAGGAGGCGCCCAAGACGCTCGCCGAGCTGAAGCAGACCGCGCTCGACGTCAAGGCCAAGACCGACGCGGAGGGGCTGGCGCTCAACGTCGACGCCTACTTCCTGCTGCCCTTCATGTACGGCGAGGGCGGCGACCTGCTCGACGTCACCAACAAGAAGATCGTGGTCAACTCCCCGGCGAACGTGAAGGCCATGGAGAACGTCGTCGATCTGATGAGCTCAGGCGCCGCGCCCAAGCCCGCCATCACCGACAGCTACGCCAACGCCATGACCGCCCTCAAGGAGGGCAAGGTCGCCATGATCTACAACGGGCCGTGGGCGCTGTCGGAGATCTACCAGGGCAAGGAGTTCCAGGACAAGAAGAACCTGGGCATCGCGCCCGTCCCGGCCGGATCGGTCAAGGCGGCGGCCCCCACGGGCGGCTGGAACCTGGCCATCTACGCCGGTTCCAAGAACATCCCTGCGGCCTACGAGTTCGTCCGCTTCATGACCGCCGTCGAGGCGCAGGCGAAGATCGCCAAGGAGATCAGCCTGCTGCCCACCCGCACCTCCGCCTACGCCAACCCGGACGTGCAGGGCAACGCCGACGTGGCCGTGTTCAAGCCGATCATGGACACCGCGGTGCCGCGCCCCTGGATCCCCGAGGGCGGCCAGCTCTTCCAGCCGCTGCTGGAGGGCTACCAGGGCCTGGTCAACGGCAAGCTGCAGCCCGCCGACATGCTCAAGCAGGTCGAGGAGGACTACCGCGAGATCATGAAGGACTGGAGCTGACCGGTGACGGTCTCGACCCCGAAGGCGATGGCCGCGGAAGACTCCTCCCGCGGCCACCGCCGTGAACGGCGACGCTCGTTCGGCACCCACTGGTACGCGTGGGCGATGGTCGCCCCGGTGCTGGCCGTGATGCTGGTGCTGATCGGCTGGCCGCTGGCGCGCGGCGTCTACCTGTCGCTGACGGACGCCACCGAGGCCAACATCGGCCGCACCATCGGCGTGAACGTCATCCCGTCCACCTACGAGTTCGTCGGCCTGGACAACTACCTGCGCATCCTGACCAGCGGCGTCTTCTGGGACAAGCTGGTGTGGACCGTGGTGTGGACGGTGGTCTGCGTCGCCCTGCACTACGGCATCGGCCTGGGCCTGGCCGTGATGCTCAACCGCCGCCTGCGCTTCCGCTCGGTCTACCGCGTGCTGCTGATCCTGCCGTGGGCGGTGCCGGCGTTCGTGGCCGCCTTCATCTGGCGCTACCTCTACAACAGCGACTACGGCGTGATCAACGGCTTCCTCAAGATGGCCGGGCTGAGCGGCGTCGGCTGGCTGGACGACCCCACCACGGCCAAGATCGCGGTGATCGCCGTGAACGTGTGGCTCGGCGTGCCCTTCATGATGGTCGCGCTGCTCGGCGGCCTGCAGTCGATCCCGGCCGACCTGTACGAGGCGGCCGAGGTGGACGGGGCGAGCCCTTGGCAGCGGTTCTGGGCGATCACGATGCCCGGGCTGCGCCAGGTGTCGACCACGGTCGTGCTGCTGGGCACGATCTGGACGTTCAACATGTTCCCCATCATCTTCCTGGTCACCCGGGGCGGGCCGGGCAGCGAGACGGAGATCCTGGTCACCTACGCCTTCCGCGAGGCGTTCACCGGGATCCGCAACTACTCGGGATCGGCGGCCTGGGGCGTGATCATCCTGATCATGCTGGTCGTGCTGGCCGTCGGCTATCGCCGTACCCTGCGCAATCAAGGAGATCCGTGGTGAGTGCGAGCACGCGCAGAAGAGGCGAGCGCGGCCCGCTGGCCTCCATCGGCCTGCACGCGGGCCTGCTGCTGGCCGTCGCCGTCTCCCTGTTCCCCGTCGTGTGGCTGGTGCTGACCTCGCTCAAGCCGCGCGACAGTTGGCTCTCGGCCGAGCTGCGCTTCTTCGACGACTCCTCGCTGGCCAACTACGGCCGGGTGCTGACCGGGACCGAGTTCCCTCGATGGCTGCTCAACAGCGTGCTGGTCGCGGGCCTCACGATGGTGATCGGCGTGTTCCTGGCCGCCACCACCGGGTACGCGGTGAGCCGCTTCCGCTTCCCCGGGCACCGGTCGGTGATGTGGCTGCTGCTGGTCACCCAGATGTTCCCGGTGGCCATCCTCATCGTGCCGCTGTACAACCTGATGGCCGGGCTCGGGCTGCTGAACCAGATCCCGGGCCTGGTGATCGCGTACATGACGATCGCGGTGCCGTTCTGCGCCTGGATGATGAAGAGCTACTTCGACACCGTGCCGATCGAGATCGACCAGGCCGGGATGGTCGACGGGCTGACGCCGTTCGGCACGTTCTGGCGGGTGGTGCTGCCGCTGTCGCGGCCCGGCATCGCGGTGACCGCGTTCTACTGCTTCATGACCGCCTGGGGCGAGGTCGGGTACGCCACGGTGTTCATGTCGCAGGAGGACAAGCGCACGTTGGGGGTGGGGCTGCAGCAGTTCGTCGGCCAGCACTGGTCCGACTGGGGGCTGATGACGGCCTCGGCGGTGCTCATCGCCATCCCGGCGGGCGTGGTGTTCCTGCTGGTCCAGAGGCATCTGATCACCGGTCTGACGGCCGGCGCGACGAAAGCCTGAGGAGAGGCTCACGCGGCTCTCCCTTGAGTAACCGAATAATCACTTTGCGTAATCGTGGTGCGCGCAGGATGCTGTTCACATGGACGGATTCCTGGACGAGACCTGCGGGGGTGTGACGGAGCTACGCGTCCACGGCGTCTCCGGCACACCCCCGGCCGGCACGCTCGGTCACCCGCACCCGCGGCTCGTGGCCGGCGACGGCACCACCGGGTTCTACCGGCGATGGCAGGAGACCGGCCAGCCGTCCGGCGACCATCCCGACGTGCCGGGCGTGCGGCACCGGGAGGCGTACGCGTGGGGCAACCTCACCTCCGGCGGCCGGGCGATCGCCCTGTGGCTGCTCCTGCTGCCGTTCTCGCTGGCGAACCTGTCCTACTTCATGCTGCCCAGGCCCGCGCGCGGCGTGCGGCTGCGGCACCTCACCGAGGCGGCGCAGCGGCTGTTCGGGCTGCTGCTCACCGGCACGCTCGTCGGCGCCGTCACCCGCGCCGCCGTCGATCTCGTCGGCTGGCAGTGCACGGCCGCCGGGCGGGCCTGCACCTACGACACCGCGCCCGGGTGGGTGCGCTGGCTGGGCGTGCTGTGGGGCGGCGAGCCGTCCAAGCGGCTGGCCGTCACCGCGCTGGTGCCGCTGCTGGTCGTGGTGCTGCTCTGGTGGATCGCGCGGCGCACCTGGCTGCGGGACGAGCGCACCGTGCCGCCGCGGGTCGCCGAGCACGACGGGGTGCTGCTGGCCCGGCCGAGGCTGTGGCACGGGGCCGCGCCCGTGTGGCGGCTGCGGGTCGTGCACGTGGCCTTCTCCGTCGCCTCCATCGCCGTGGCCGTGTCGGCGCCCTTCGCCGGCACCGCCGCCGGGCTCGCGCTGACCGTGGCCAACGCGGGCGTGATGCTGGCCGCCGCCGTGCTGGCCGCGCTGCCGTCCATCGCGCGGCGGCTGGATCCGCACACGGGGGAGCGGACGCCCGCCTGGCTGACGGTCGCCTGCCATGTGCTGCGGGTGGGGGCGCCGGTGGCGTTCCTGGCCACCGTGGGGGCGGCGTTCATGGGCTTGCCCGCTGAGGTGGCGGGGACTCAGGCGTGGTGGCTGCCCGGCGTCGGGATTGGAGCGTTCCAGTACACGGTCACCGTGGCGCTGGGAATGATCATCCTGGTGGGCGCGGCCGGGCTGGCGCGGATGGAGCGCGGTGAGGAGCGGCGGGCGCTCCATGGGCTGGCCGCCTGGGTGGTGCTGATGGTGGCGGCGGGCAGCGCGAACGTGATGGCGCTCGGCCTGCTCTTCTGGACCGCCTCGTTCTTCGGCGTCCCCGCGCACCCCGCCGACCCCGCCCCCGTCGGCGGCAAGCTCTACCTCGACGAGCCCGTCTGGTGGACGGCGGCGCTGGTGCCGCTGCTGCTGGCCGGGCTGGTCGCGGTGGCCGTCGTGCTGTGGCTGATCCGCCGCGCCGACGCCCGCCGCCTGGCCCCCGAGCTGAAGCCGTACTACCTGGAACGCGACGACGCCCGCGTGGTCGCCCGCCAGTGGGCGCTGGCCGCGCTCACCGACCGCGCGGGCCTGGTGCTGGGCGTGCTCACCGGGATCGGGGTCGCCGGGTCCGCCGCGGTGACGGGGATCTACCTGCTGGGCCTGTTCACGCCCGGCGGCGGGCTCGCCGGGCTGCTCGCCTCCGTCGGGAGCTGGGCCATGGTGGCCGCCGTCGTGGCGCTGGTGCTCGTCGGGCGGCGGACGTACCGCGACACCCGGCTGCGCAGGACGGTCGGGATCCTCTGGGACATCTGCACGTTCTGGCCGCGCGCCATCCACCCGCTCTCGCCGCCCTGCTACACCGAGCGGGTCGTCCCCGAGCTGATGACCCGCGTCGGCCGGCTCGCCCCCGCCGCCGGCGACCAGGTCGTGCTGTCCGGGCACAGCCAGGGCAGCGTCATCACCGCCGCCCTGGTGCTGCAGCTCGACCCTGCGCAGCGGGCGCGCGTCCGGCTGCTCACCCACGGCTCGCCGCTGCGCCGCCTGTACACGGCGTTCTTCCCCGCCTACTTCGGCGACGCCGGTCTGAACGCGGTGCGGGAGCGGGTGGCCTGGTGCAACCTCTACCGGCTGAGCGACCCCATCGGCGGCCCCGCCTTCCGCCGCGTCGATCCGCTCGCCGGCGGACAGCGGCACGAGGTCGATCACTTCTGCTGGGACCCGCTCCGGCCCGCGCAGGGGGAGCCGCTGCCCGAGACGCGGTGGCACTCCGGCTACTGGCTCGACCCGTCCTACGACGCGGCGCTGAACCGGCTCATCACCGTCAAACCCGCCGCCTGAGGCCTTCGTCCGGGTAGGGTGGCCCGCGTTCCGAATCGAGCACCGCATCCGGATGGGGGCTTCGACGGTGAGGTGGGTACTGCTGCTGGTGGCCGGGGTCATGTGGTGGTCGGTCCCGGCCGCCGCCTCCGCCAGGGCGAATCAGGACGCGGATCAGGACGCGGGCGGCCGGGTGGCGTTCATCGGCGTGCCGGGGCTGTTATGGGCTGATCTCGACCCGCGTGACACGCCGCGCCTGTGGGAGCTGGCGGGGCAGAGCGGGCTCGGATCCCTGTCGGTCAAGGCCGTCGGCACCGTGACCTGCCCGCACGACGGCTGGCTGAGCGTGTCGTCCGGCGTGCGCGCGGCGGTGGGGCGGCGCTGCGGGCTGCCGCCCGAGCCTGCCGTGCGGGGGCAGGGCGCGGTCGTGCCCGGCATGCCCGAGCTGCTCGGCACGCGCGACGGCGCCAACGCGGGCACCCTCGGCGCCGCCGTGCACGCCGCCGGTCACTGCACCGCCGCCGTCGGCAGGGGCGCGGCGCTCGCGCTGGCCGACAGGGAGGGCGAGGTCGACCTGTACGCCGACACGGCCGCCGGGCTGAGCGACTGGTCGAAGTGCCGGGTGCTGGCCGTGGACGTGGCCGCGCTGGTGCGGCCGTACCTGGTGGACGACAGGCTGCCGCAGGAGCCGGAGGCGCTGCCCGCCGGGCGGCGGCGCGAGCTGGCCCGCCAGGCGGACGCCGAGGTCGGCGCGGCGCTCGACCGGCTGCCCGCCGGCACCGAGATCGTGCTCGCCGGGATCGGCGACCACGGCTCCGTGCCGCACCTGCGGGTGGCCATCTGGAAGCGCGCCGGCGCCGCCTCCGCCGTCAGGTCCGGAAACCCTGAGGAGGTCGTGGGGCCGCGCGTCGGCGGGAACTCGGCGCGGCGCGACGACATCGTGCTGCTGCCCGACGTCACCCCGACCGTCCTGACCGCCGCGGGCATCGAGCCGCCGTCGAACGTGATCGGGCTGCCGTGGCGGCTCGGCGAGCCGATCAGCTCGGCCGACCTGGTGCGCGCCGACGTCGCGGGGACCACGGTGCGCGGCATGACCGGCTACTTCTTCACCGGGTTCGCCACCCTGACGGTCGCCTTCTACGTGCTGTCCTACCTGCTGCTGTCCCGCCGCAGGAAGCTCGGCTTCGTCGCCGTGGCCGCCATCGCGATGGCCTGCGTGCCCGTCTCGACGTACGTGGTGAACCTGCTGCCGTGGGACCACAGCCCGGCCATCGTCCCGACGCTGATCGGCTGTGTGCTGGCGGTCACGGCGGTGCTCAGCGCGATCGCGCTGCTGGGCCCGTGGCGGCGCCACCCGCTCGGGCCGCCCGCCGCGGTGTGCGCGATCAACTTCACGGTGCTCGTCGGCGACCTGCTGACCGGGACGAACCTGCAGTTCAATGCGCTCATGGGCTACACCGCCGTGGTCGGCGGGCGTTACTACGGGCTGGCCAACATCCCGTTCGCGCTGCTGGCCACGTCGGTGCTGATGGGCGCCGCGCTGGCCGCCGAGCGCCTGGTCCGCGCCGGGCGCACGCGGCTTGCCGTGGGGGTGGTGACCGGGCTGGGCGTGACGGCGACGCTGCTGGCCGGCTGGCCGGGGGTGGGCAGCGACTTCGGCGGCGTGATCGCGTTCGCGCCGGGCATCGCCGTGACCGCGCTGCTCGTCGCGGGCAAGAAGGTGTCGCTGCTGAAGCTGGTGGGGTTCAGCGCGCTGGGCGGGGTCGCCGTGTCGGTGATCGCCGTGCTCGACTGGCTGCGCCCGCCGCAGTCGCAGACGCACCTGGGCAGGTTCGTGGGGCAGGTGCTGGACGGCACGTTCTGGCCCATGATCGGCCGCAAGCTGGGCGCCATGCTGCACACCCTGCTCTCGCCCAACCTCATGCCGATCGTGCTGGCCGGGCTGATCTTCCTGGTGTTCGCGGTGCTGCGGCCGGGCCAGGTGAGCGCGGGCCTGGTGCCCAGGGCGTTCGCGCGGGCGCCCATGCTGCGGGCCGGGCTGGTCGGCGCGCTGGTCAGCGGGGTCGTGGGCATGCTGGTCAACGACTCGGGCACGGCCGTGCTGTCCATGGCGGTGGCGATGGCCGTGCCGCTGGTGCTGCACGCCGGGGTGCGGTTGCCGGGCGAGGAGGAGCCGCCCGGTCTGCTCAGCACCTCGCGCACGTCGGCGTGCCGGGCCACCAGCCAGTAAGGCGAGGCGGCGCACGTACCAGATTTGAAATTTTCTTTTAGTTCATCCTCAAGTCTTGAAAGTTATATCCACGAGCGATTGAGTTCGGTCGTGCAGACCCTCCGATTGCTGGCCGCCGCCGCGCTCGTGTTAGGCCCCATGGCCATCAGCGCGCCCGCGCAGGCCGATCCCACCCCTCCCGTAGAGGACGCGCTGGAGTCGGCGTCGTCCTACCCGGCCTCCTCCACGCTGCTCGCCCCGGCCGCCGCTGCGCCCCAGCGGCTGGAGACCGCCAAGAAGACCCGGCCGGTGGCGCCGGGCATCTCGCTGACCTCGTTCGACACCTACGACGCGCTCGGCTGGCTGCGCGCGGACGCCGTCACCGCCGACCTGAGCGGCGCGAAGGCGGACTACGTCTTCTCCGGCGAGGTGTCCAGGACCGAGCCGCTGTCCGGGCCCGCCAAGCGCTCGCGCGCCGTCGCGGCCGTCAACGGCGACTTCTTCGACATCAACAACTCCGGCGCGGCGCAGGGCATCGGCGTGCAGGACGGCACGCTGATCCAGTCGCCCGTCGCCGGGCACGAGAACGCCGTCGCGGTCACCGGCGACGGCATCGGCCGCGTGCTGAAGATGTACTTCGAGGGCACCGCCACCCCGTCAGGCGGCGCGCCGATCAAGCTCACCCAGTTCAACCAGATCATCCAGAGCGGCGGCGTGGGCCTGTTCACGCCGCTGTGGGGCTCCTACACCCGGGCCCGCGCCGTCGAGGGCGCGACCTCCGTCGCCGAGGTCGTGCTGGTGGACGGCGTCGTCTCCGAGGTGCGGACCGCCGCCGGCACCGGCCCCATCCCCGCGGGCACCACCATCCTGCTCGGCCGCGACGCCGGGGCCGCCGCCCTGTCCGCGCTCAAGCCCGGCGACAAGGTGGACGTGGCCTACCAGCCCAAGCCCTCCGACGGCAGCTCGGTCAAGGCCGCCGTGGGCGGCAACCAGCTCCTGATCAAGGACGGCGTCCCGCAGAACTCGACCGACACGGCCGCGCACCCGCGCACCGCCGTCGGGTTCTCGGCCGACGGCAGGAAGATGTACCTGCTGACCGTGGACGGCCGCCAGGCCGACAGCCGCGGCGTCACCCTGAACGAGCTGGCCGCCATGATGCAGGACCTCGGCGCCGCCAACGCGCTCAACCTCGACGGCGGCGGCTCCTCCACCATGCTGGCCCGCGAGCCCGGCGCCGCCGACGTGCAGGTGGAGAACGGCCCCTCCGACGGCGGCGAGCGGCACGTGCCCAACGGCCTGGCGCTCTACGCGCCCGAGGGCAGCGGCAAGCTCAAGGGCTTCTGGCTGGAGACCGCCAGCGACCCCGCCAAGGCGCCCGGCGTCGGCCCCGTCGCCGGTGGCCGCCCCGACCGCGTCTTCCCCGGCCTGACCAGGCGGCTGACCGCCGCCGGCTACGACGAGACGTACGGGCCCGCCGCCGGAACCCCGTCCTGGCGCTCCAGCCCGGCCGTGCACGGCGTCATCCGCGACGGCAAGTTCCACGCCCTGGTGCCCGGCACCACCACGGTCACCGCCTCGCGCGGCAACGCCAAGGGCAGCATCGAGCTGACCGTGCTCCAGCCCCTGCAGCGGCTCGGCGCCACCGCCGACCGCCTCGGCATGGCCGGCGAGGGCGGCACCGCCACGTTCGGCGTGGTCGGCTACGACCGCAACGGCAACTCCGCGCCCATCGAGCCGGGCGACCTCACACTCGACTACGACCGGAACCTGTTCGAGGTCACCGCCGCCGAGCACGGCTCCTTCACCGTCAAGGCCAAGCAGGCCACCGGCTCCGGCCTGATCACCGCCAAGGTCGGCAAGATCACCACCGCGGTGCCGGTGACCGTCGGGATGGAGTCCAAGCCGGTCGCCGACTTCGAGGACGCGGCCTCCTGGACGTTCGCCGCCGCCCGCGCCACCGGCTCGCTGTCGGCCGCTCCCGGGCAGAGCGGGGGCGGGCTCAAGCTGGCCTACGACTTCACCACCTCCACCGCCACCCGGGCCGCCTACGCCAGCCCGCCCCAGCAGATCGTGGTCGAGGGGCAGCCGCAGGCGTTCGGGCTCTGGATCAACTCCACCGGCAAGGGGGAGTGGCCCAGCCTGGAGTTCTACGACGCGCTCGGCCAGTCGCAGATCCTGCGCGGCCCCTACCTGACGTGGACCGGCTGGAAGTACGTCGAGTTCACCGTGCCGCCCGGCGTGAACTACCCGCTCAAGCTGCGGCGCTTCTACGTGGCCGAGACGAAGGCCGACGTCAGGTACACCAACGAGATCCTCATCGACGGACTGGTGGCCAAGGTGCCGCCGTCGGTCACCGCGCCCGAGGCGCCCGAGGTGGCCGACCCCGTGGTCAGGAGCGAGGTGTCCAAGGCGCCGTGGCGGTTCGCGGTCATGTCGGACGCCCAGTTCGTGGCCAGGGACCCGGACAGCGACATCGTCAAGAACGCGCGCCGCACGCTGCGCGAGATCAAGGCCGCCGCGCCGGACTTCCTGGTGATCAACGGTGACCTGGTGGACGAGGCGTCGCCGGAGGACTTCGCGCTGGCGAAGCGGATCCTCGACGAGGAGCTCGGCGGAACCGTGGAGTACCACTACGTCCCCGGCAACCACGAGGTCATGGGCGGCAAGATCGACAACTTCAAGGCCGTCTTCGGGGACACGTACCAGACCTTCGACCACAAGGGCACCCGCTTCATCACCCTGGACACCTCCCGCCTCACCCTGCGGGGCGGCGGCTACGACCAGGTGGCGCAGCTCCGCTCGCTGCTGGACTCGGTGGCGAAGGACGGCTCCATCGGGTCCGTCGCGGTGCTGTTCCACGTGCCGCCGCGCGACCCCACGCCCGGCAAGGGCAGCCAGCTCGGCGACCGCAAGGAGGCCGCGCTCGTCGAGGGGTGGCTGGCCGACTTCCAGCGCACCACCGGCAAGGGCGCCGCGTTCATCGGGGCGCACGTCGGCACCTTCCACGCCTCGCGGGTGGACGCGGTGCCGTACGTCATCAACGGCAACTCCGGCAAGAACCCCGCCACCGCGCCCGACGACGGCGGGTTCACCGGATGGTCGCTGTGGGGCGTCGACCCCGTGACGAAGGCCGAGGCCGAGCACGTCAGGCGCAACTGGTTCGCCGACGCGCCCGACTGGATCGGCACGCAGGTGCGGCCGCACGTGGACGAGCTCACGCTCACTGCCCCCGCCACGGTCGCCGTCGGCGCGCCCGCCCCGGTGACGGCCTCGGTCAAGCAGGGCGCCCGCGCGGTGCCCGCCGCCCACCCGGTGTCGGTCACCTGGTCCGGCTCGCCGAACCTGCACGTCGGCGCCCGTAAGAGCGCCAAGCCGTGGCACGTCGCCGTCCTCGACCCCGAGTCGGGGACGCTGACGGCGCTGCGGCCGGGGCAGGTGACGGTGGCCGTCACGGTCAGCGGGGTCACTCGGCAGGCCCAGGTCGCGGTGACCGCCAAGGCCGCCGCCTGACGTTCGTGGTGAGGGGCCCCGCGGGACGGTGATCGTCCCGCGGGGCCCCTTCGCGTGCCGCCCATACGACGGGATCCTTCACGCGTCGCCCAGTGTCGCCTACGGGGGCGGGGGTACGAGAGCGACCATGGAGCTCGACCTCGCCCCCGCCGGGCTGGCCCGCGCCGTCGAGGAGCTGCCGCTGGTGGACCACCACGTGCACGGGGCGGTCACGCTCGACCTGCCGCGCACGGCGTTCGAAGAGATGATCACCGAGTCCGACCGGCCCGTGCCCGACTGGATGACGCAGTTCGACTCCCAGCTCGGCTTCGCCATCCTGCGCCACTGCCCGCCCGTGCTCGGGCTCGACCCCTCCTGCGCGCCCGAGGAGTACCTCGCCAGACGCGCCAGGCTCGGCGCCGCCGAGGTCAACCGGCTGCTGCTCGGCGCCGCCCGGCTCGGCCACCTCCTCGTCGAGACCGGCTACCGGGGCGACGAGCTGCTCGGGCCGTCCGGCATGGCCGAGGCCTGCGGGGCGCCCGCCGACGAGGTGGTGCGCCTGGAGAGCGTGGCCGAGCAGGTCGCCGCCGCCGGATGCGACGCCGGCGCGTTCGCTGGACGGTTCGCCGAGGCGCTGCACGAGCGCACCCGGACGGCGCGCGGCCTCAAGAGCGTGGCCGCCTACCGGTGCGGCCTTGACTTCGATCCCGCGCCGCCGTCCCGGGCCGAGGTCGCCGACGCCGCCGGACGGTGGCTCGCCGCCGGCGGGCGGCTGTCCGACCCCGTCCTCGTGCGGCACCTCATCTGGACGGGGCTGGAACGGGGCCTGCCGCTGCAGCTCCACATCGGCCTGGGAGACCCGGACGTGGACCTGCGGCGGGCCGACCCGCTGCTGCTGCGCGGGCTGATCGAGCTGGCGGAGCCGACCGGGGTGCCGCTGCTGTTGCTGCACTGCTACCCGTACCAGCGGCAGGCGGGGTTCCTGGCGCAGGCGTACCCGAACGTGTTCTTCGACGTGGGGCTCGCCGTCAACCACACCGGGGCGCGCGGCGCGGCGGTCGTCGCCGAGAGCCTGGAGGTGGCGCCGTTCGCGAAACTGCTCTACTCCTCCGACGCCTGGGGGCCCGCCGAGCTGCACTACCTGGGGGCGGTGCTGTGGCGGCGGGCGATGCTGCGGGTGCTGGGCGGGTTCGTGGCGGACGGGGAATGGACGGTGGGGCAGGCGGTGCGGGTGTTCACCATGGTGGGGGCGGAGAACGCGCGGCGCGTTTACGGGCTGGGGTGAGAGCGCGGCCGATGGGGGCAGTGATTACGGCTTGATCATTGTTGTCTGGGGGATTGGTGCTGTATGTCGGGGATGAGTGTCGAGGGTCGCAAGGTGGGCGTCGAGGTGGCGCTGCGGGCGGCGCTGCGGCGGGAACTGGCGGGGGCCGTGGCGTTGCGGCGGGAGTTGCACGCCGCACCGCGGGTGTCGGGGGAGGAGGGGCCGACCCTGCGGAGGGTTCTGCGTGCCCTGCCCGTCGGCGGGGCGGTGGAGCACGTGGCCGGGACGGGGGCCGTGGTGCGGATCGGGGGTGGTGGGGCTGCTGTGGGGGTCCGGGGGGAGCTGGACGCCTTGCCGATCGCTGAGCGGACCGGGGTGGCCTGGGCTGCTGGGAACGGGGCCATGCACGCGTGCGGGCATGACGTGCATCTGGCGGCCGTGGTCGCGGTGGCTCGGGCTGTGGCGGCGGTCGCGGCTGGGTCCATGGGTGAGGTCGATCTGGGGGTGATCGAGGAGGCGGCGGCCGAGGGGGCCGCGGAGGCTGCGGGGCGGCGCACGAACGGGCACGCTGGCGTTGGTGGGGTCGCTGGCGCGCATGCTGGGGGGCATGGCGGTGCGCATGCTGGTGGGCAGGTGAACGGGCACGGTGGCGGGCACGGTGGCGGGCACGGTGGCGGGCACGGTGGCGGGCACGGTGGCGGGCACGGTGGCGGGCACGGTGGCGGGCACGGTGGCGGGCACGGTGGCGGGCACGGTGGCGGGCATGCCGGTGGCGTGTCGGAGGGTGGGGCGAGGGACGCGTCCGAGATGGTGACGGAGGCGGCGGAGGCCGTGGCGGAGGTCGCGGCCGAAGGGGCGGCGGAGGCGGTGGCGGAGGCCGTGACAGGGGGCGGCCTCGCACCGCTGGTCGTCGTCCTGCAGCCCCGCGAGGAGACCTTCCCCTCCGGCGCGGCGGACGTCGTCACCTCCGGCGCGCTCACCAGGCACCACGTCCAGGCCATGATCGGCGCGCACGTCCAGCCCGTGCTGCCCGCGGGCACGGTCGCCTGCGCGCCCGGGCCGGTGAACGCCGCCTCCGACGAGTTCAGGGTGACGGTCAAGGGGGTCGAGGGGCATGCCGCGTACCCGCATCTCACCCGCGACCCCGTGCTCGCCATGGCGCAGGTGATCGTGGCGGCGCAGCACCTCGTCAGCCGGGTGGCCGACCCGATGGCGCCGACGGTGGTCACGTTCGGCACGGTCAACGCGGGGACGACGCCCAACGCCGTGCCGGTCGAGGCGGTGGCGCGGGGGACGTTGCGGACCATGTCGCAGGAGTGGCGGGAACGGCTGTACCGGAGGTTCACGCAGGTCGTCGAGGATACGGCTCGGGCGTACGGGTGCGTGGCGGAGGTCGAGATCTTTCCCGGGGAGCCGATCCTGGTCAACGATCCCGCGCTGGCGGCGCTGGCGGGGGAGCGGTTGCGGGAGCACGGGTGGATGGTGGATGACGAGCTGCGGTCGTGCGGGGCCGATGACTTCGCCCGGTACGGGGACGTGGCGGCGTCGCTGATGATGTTCGTGGGGGTGGACACCGAGAAAGGGCTGCACAGCCCGGCGTTCCTGCCCGGTGACGCCGCCGTGGAGGCGGTCGCGGACGCCCTGCTCGCGGGCTACCTGGCCGCCGCCCCGAGCGCTGCGTCCTCCGCGCCGAGCTCAACGACAGGCGCGCCGAGCGCTGCGGACGGCCGGTAGCCGGGTGTCGGAGTGGCGGAGTTCGCGGGTGACCCCAGAACCGCCCCACCACAAGGGTCAGACACTCCGGTCGTAACGGACACCGGACCCATCGCTGACTGGACCGACCCGAACCTCTAGGCTCGGCGGAGATGGATCTCGAAACTTTCTCCCCTGGTTCAGGCCGACTCGAACCCAGGGCGGCCCTTCACTCCGACGCGCCGTCCCTGGACCTCAACGGCACGTGGCGCTTCCGCCTCTCGCCACGCGCCGACGTCCCCGAGGACTTCGCCCGCCCCGACTACGACGACGCGGCCTGGGACGACCTCCCGGTCCCGTCGCACTGGGTGCTGCACGGGCACGGCGCCCCCGCCTACACCAACGTCGTCTACCCCATCCCCGTCGATCCGCCCCGCGTCCCCGACGAGAACCCGACCGGCGACTACCGCCGCGCCTTCGACCTGCCCGACGGCTGGACGGGCGGGCGGCTGCGGTTCGAGGGGGCGGAGTCGTTCGCCCGGGTCTGGCTGAACGGCCACGAGCTGGGCTTCTCGACCGGCAGCCGGCTGCCCGTCGAGTACGACGCCGCCCCGTACCTGCGTCCCGGCCGCAACGTGCTGGCCGTGCGCGTGCACCAGTGGTCGGCCGCCACGTACCTGGAGGACCAGGACATGTGGTGGCTGCCCGGCATCTTCCGTGACGTGACGCTCACCCGCTCCACCGCCGACGTCTTCGTCCACGCCTCCTACCAGGACGGGCGCGGCACGCTCAGCTTCGAGGGCGCCGGCACGCTCAGCGTCCAGGAGCTGGGCATCGACGGGCTGGAGCCCGGCGCCGAGGTCACGGTGGACGTGGAGCCGTGGACGGCCGAGACGCCGCGCCTGTACGAGGCGGTGATCACCGGGCCCGGCGAGACGGTGCGGGTGCGCGTCGGCTTCCGCACGATCTCCATCGTGGACGGCGTGCTGATGGCCAACGGCCGCCCGCTGCTGTTCAAGGGCGTCAACCGGCACGAGTTCCATCCGGAGCACGGGCGGGCGGTGCCGTACGAGACGATGCGCGAGGACGTCCTGCTGATGAAGCGGCACAACGTCAACGCGGTCAGGACCAGCCACTACCCGCCCCACCCCCACTTCCTCGACCTGTGCGACGAGCTGGGCCTGTGGGTGATCGACGAGTGCGACCTGGAGACGCACGGCTTCGAGCCGGTCGGCTGGCGCGCCAACCCCACCGACGACCCCCGCTACGCCGACGCGCTGCTCGACCGCATGCGCCGCATGGTCGAACGCGACAAGAACCACCCCAGCATCGTCATGTGGTCGCTCGGCAACGAGGCCGGCGTCGGCCGCAACCTCGCCGTCATGGCCGGCTGGACCCGCGAGCGCGACCCGTCCAGGCCGCTGCACTACGAGGGCGACCGGTCCTGCGCGCACACGGACGTCTACTCCCGCATGTACGCCTCCCACGCCGAGGTCGAGGCCATCGGCCGGCGCGAGGAGGACCCGCTCGACGACCCCGAGCTGGACGCGCGGCGCCGCTCGATGCCGTTCATGCAGTGCGAGTACGCGCACGCCATGGGCAACGGGCCCGGCGGGCTGGCCGAGTACCAGGAGCTGTTCGAGCGGTACCCGCGGCTGGCCGGCGGGTTCATCTGGGAGTGGATCGACCACGGGCTGACGCATCCGGCGCACGAGTACGCGTACGGCGGCGACTTCGGCGAGCCCGTGCACGACGGGAACTTCGTCGTGGACGGCCTCGTCTTCCCCGACAGGACGCCGTCCCCGGGGCTGATCGACCTGAAGAGGGTGTTCGAGCCGGTGCGGTTCGAGTTCGGCGACGGGGTGGTGCGGGTGGTCAACCACCACGGGTTCACCGACCTGTCGCACCTGCGGTTCACGGCCACCGTGCAGGTCGAGGGGGAGACCGTCGCCGAGCATCCGCTCGACGTGGCCGCCGCCGGCGGCGAGTGCAAGCTGCCCGAGGTGACGGACGGGCCCGACGGCGAGCGCTGGCTCACGGTACGGGCGGTGCTGGCCGAGGACCTGCCGTGGGCGCCGGCCGGGCACGAGGTGGCCTGGGGGCAGGCGCTGCTGGCCCGGCCGGAGCAGCGGGAGCGCACGGCGACCACCACCTTCACCCGCGCGGACGCCCAGAACGGCCGCGGCGGCGAGCTGACCGTCGGCGGGTGCGCGTTCGACGCGGCGACCGGGCGGCTCACCCGCCTGTTCGGCGCCCAGGTGGACGGGCCCCTGCTCGACCTGTGGCGGGCCCCCACCGACAACGACCGCGCCGCCGGCCTCGAAGCCCGGTGGCGCGACCTCGGCCTGCACCGCCTCACCCACCGCGTGGACGACATCTCCGTCGGCGACGGCCTGACCGTGCGGACCCGCGTCGCGCCGGCGGCCACCGACCTCGGGATGGTGGCGACCTACCGGTGGACGTTCGACGGCGGGCTGCGGCTCGTGCTGGACATCGAGCCGCAGGGCAACTGGCGGGACCCGGTCCCGCGCCTCGGCGTCACGATGTCGCTGCCCGGCTCGGCGGTCGATCAGGTGACGTGGTTCGGGCTCGGGCCGGGGGAGGTCTACCCGGACACCGGCATGGCCGCCCGGGTGGGGCGGTGGTCGGCCGCCGTGGAGGAGATGCAGACGCCGTACGTGTACCCGCAGGAGAACGGGCACCGCGCCGACGTCCGGTGGGCCGAGCTGGGCGGGGTCCGGGTGTCGGGCGAGCCGGTGTTCGGGCTGACCGTGCGGCGGTGGAGCGCGCTGGAGCTGGCCGACGCGCGGCATCGGCCTGATCTGGTGGCGGGGGAGCGGGTGTACGTGCACCTTGACCTGGCGCATCAGGGCATCGGGACGGCGACCTGCGGGCCTGGCCCGTTGCCTGCCTACGATCTGATGGCGCGGCGGGCGACCCTCCGGGTGCGTTTCGACCAGCCCTGACCGCGCCGCCGGAAAGGCCGGGCCGTCACGGGACCCGGCCGCGCCCGTCCCGAGGCCCGGTGCACGCTCTGAGGTGGGGCTGCGGTGTGGCGGCGCTGCCGTGCGATGGCGCCTGCTGGTGCTGGCGCGCGGGGGCGCGGTGGTGCTGCTGTGCTGTGCTGCTGTGTGCGGTGGTGCTGTGTGCGGCGGCGCTGTGTGCGGTGGTGCTGTGGTGCGGGGACGTTGAGGACGTCCCCGCACCGTGGCGGTGACCGGTCAGGCGGCCGGGACGGCGAGCACCGTGCCAGCGCCGACCGTGAGCCCGCCCTCGCGAATCGCGAACCCGAGCCCCGGCTCGACCGCGACGGCCTTGCCCAGCTCGACCGTCACCTCCACCGTCTCCCCCGGCAGCGCGCCGGAGTCCGGCAGCACCAGCTCACCCGGCACGTCCGTGGTCCGCAGGTAGAACTGGGGCCGGTACCCCGACGTGACGGGCCGCCGCCGCCCGCCCTCCTCCGGCGTCAGGAGGTAGACGCGCGCGGTGAACCGCCCGCGGGCGTGCTGGGTGCCGGGCGCCGCCAGCACCATGCCGCGCCGCACCTGCTCGCGGCGCACGCCGCGGAGCAGCACGGCGGCGTTGTCGCCGGCCTCGCCGCGCTCCATCGTCTTGCCGAACGTCTCCACGCCCGTCACGACGGCGGAGAACCCGTCGCCGAACCCGATGACCTCGACGGTGTCGCCGATCCGCACCGTGCCGCGCTCGATGGCGCCGGTGACGACCGTGCCGCGGCCGGTGACCGTCAGCACGTTCTCGACCGGCATCAGGAAGGGCGCGTCCACGTACCGCACGGGGACGGGGATGTGCGTGTCGACCGCGTCGAGCAGCGCCTCGACGGACGCCGTCCAGACCGGGTCGCCCTCCAGCGCCCGCAGCCCGGACACGCGCACCATCGGCACGCCGTGGTAGCCGTGCTCGGCGAGCAGGTCGGTCAGCTCCAGCTCGACGAGGTCGGTCAGCTCCGGGTCGGCGCCGTCGGCCTTGTTGACGGCCACGACCAGGTGCTCGACGCCGACGCGCCTGGCGAGCAGCACGTGCTCCCTGGTCTGCGGCATGATGCCGTCGTGCGCGGACACGACGAGGATCGCGCCGTCGAGCTGCGCCGCACCCGTGATCATGTTCTTCACGTAGTCGGCGTGGCCCGGCATGTCCACGTGCGCGTAGTGGCGGGTCGCGGTCTCGTACTCGACGTGCGAGATGTTGATCGTGATGCCCCTGGACGCCTCCTCCGGCGTCCGGTCGATCCGCTCGAACGGCGTGTACGTGGCCTGCCCGCGCTCCGCCAGCACCTTGGTGATCGCGGCGGTCAGCGTGGTCTTGCCGTGGTCGACGTGCCCCATCGTGCCGATGTTGAGATGCGGCTTGTTCCGTACGTAGGCCTGCTTGGCCATTGCTCTCTTCCCTCGTACCTGAAGCTCCTGCGTGACCCGTCAGGGTCGTCAACCTCCCCCCGCCGGGTCACTTCGGGACTAACAGGGAGAGGTCAGCGCTCCAGGCCGTCGCACGCGAACGAGCCCGGCAGCAAGGCTGCGGGCGTCGCGAGGCGCGCGTACGGGAACATGAGGAACATAGTGCGGTGATCAGCACCGCGGCGCAACGGATTATTCCGCGGCGGCTACGGCCTCCCGACGCTCATGTACGTGTAGCCGAGCGCCCGCATGCCCGCCGGGTCGAGCAGGTTGCGGCCGTCGAAGAGCACCGGCCGGCGCATCGACTCGGCCGCCTTCGCCCAGTCGACCTCCTTGAGCTGCGGCCACTCGGTCACCACGATCACCGCGTCGGCGCCCGCCATGGCCTCCTCGGGCGTGGCGTGGCGCGTCGTGGAGACCCACGGCTCGACCTCGCCGGGGCGGGCCATCGGGTCCCAGCAGCTCACCTCGGCGCCCTCGGCCAGCAGGCGGCCGGCCAGCACCGTGCTGGGCGCCTCCCGCATGTCGTCGGTGCCGGGCTTGAACGTCAGGCCGAGCAGCGCCACCCGCATGCCCGCCAGCGTGCCCAGCTCGTCCTTCAGCTTCTGGATGGCCCGGCGTTTCTGCAGGTTGTTGACCTCGATGACGGCCGACAGGAGCTGCAGGTGGTAGCCGGTGTTGCTGGCGAGCTGCCGCAGCGCCTCGGAGTCCTTGGGGAAGCAGGAGCCGCCCCAGCCGATGCCGGGCCGCAGGAAGTGGGGGCCGAGGCGATGGTCGAGGCCGACCGCGCGGGCCACTTCCTCGACGTCGGCGCCGGTCTTCTCGCACAGGGTGGCGATCTCGTTGATGAAGCTGATCTTCGTGGCGAGCAGTGCGTTGGAGGCGAGCTTGACCATCTCGGCCGAGCGCACGTCCATCACCACGACCGGGCCGTCCACGCCGTCGTGCAGGTCGGCGATGAGCTGCGCGACGGCCTCGTCGGCCGCGCCGATGACGATGCGGTCGGGCCGCATGAAGTCGGCGACCGCGCGGCCCTCGGCGGTGAACTCGGGGTTGGCGGCGTACCCGACGTGGGCCAGACCCGCGGCGTCGAGCGCGGAGCGCACCCGCGCGCCGGTGCCGACCGGCACGGTCGACTTGACCACCACGGCCTTCAGGTGCGCGGCGCCTTCGAGCGACTTCACGACCGACCAGATCCTGGACAGGTCGGCGTCGCCGGAGGCGGAGGGCGGCGTGTCGACGCACACGTACGCGATCTCGGCGCCGCGCAGCGTCTCCTCGAGGTCCAGCGTGAACGTCAGCCGCTCCTTGTTCCTGACGATCATGTCGCCGAGGCCGGGCTCGTAGATCGGCACGTCGCCGGAGCGCAGCAGGGCGACCTTGTCGGGATCGATGTCCCGCACCACCACCCGGTGCCCCAGCTCGGCGAGGCAGGCGCCGGTCACCAGACCGATGTACCCGGCACCGAACACGGCCACCTGCCGTTCCGGCTTGCCAACCATGGTTGACCATCCAATCTCGCGAACACCGCAGGCGGGCCCGCTGCTCGGGGAAGTGAGGTGCCGAAACCGGCGGAGGATCTTCACACCCTAACGTCCTTTCTCACATTCTCCTCGACTGGTTGGCGGGTGGCACAACGCGGGCCCCGCTGTTCGTCCGGCAGACCGAAGCAGAGGGGAGCAGCAATGCCCTACGGTGCGGTTATGCAACGGGAATCGCCGCGTATCGGTCTCGACGACGTTCATCGTTTCGCCGTGCCCTCCGATCCGGCGCTGCGGCCCGACGGCGGCGCGGTCGCGTACACGCTGACCACCGTCGACGTGGAGGCCGACGAGAACCGCGCGGAGGTCTGGCTCGCCGTCCCGGGCGCGGAGCCGCGCCGGCTGGCCAGGGGGAGCGCGCCCCGGTGGTCGCCCGACGGGCGGACGCTGGCGTTCCTGCGGCCGGTGGACGGCAAGCCGCAGCTCCACCTGCTGCCCATGGACGGCGGCGAGCCGCACCCGCTGACCAGCGCGCCGCTCGGCGCGGGTCCCGCCCGCTGGTCACCGGACGGCACCCGCCTCGCCTACGCGGGCCCGGCCGCCCCGCAGCCCGATCCGCACGGGACCCGCCCCGCGTACGCCAGCCCGGCCGGACCGGAGCCGGATCCGCACGGGACCCGTCTCGCCGACGCCGGGGAGGGGCTGGATCCGAACGCTCCCGTGGTGATCGACCGGCTCGACTACAAGGCCGACGGCGCCGGGCTGCTGCGCGGCATCACCACCCACCTGTTCGTGGTGGACGTCGCCTCGGGGAAGAGCACCCAGGTGACCGAGGGCGACTTCCACGCGGGCGAGCCCTCCTGGTCACCCGACGGCACGCGCCTGGCCTTCGCCGCCGACCTGGAGCCCGACCGCGACCTTCGGCCGGGCGGCGCCGCGTACACCGTCCTCGCGTCCGGCGGCGGCGAGCCCGAGCGGCTGACGGGCCCCGACCTGCTCTGCGGCGGCGTGTGGTGGCTCGGCGAGCGGCTCGTCGCCGCCGCCCAGAAGGGCGGCCCCGTGGGGCACGTCCGCCTGTTCGAGCTGGGCCCCGGCGGGGCCGCCGAGATCGAGACGGGCCTCGACAGGAACGTGATGACCGGCCACCCCGGCTACCCCGGCGCCTCCCCGGCGCTGCTCGGCGGCGACCTGGTCTTCTGCGCCCGCGACGGCGGCTGCTCGCACCTGTACCGCATCCCCGGCGGCGCGCTCGCCACCAAGATCGTGCCCGAGGAGGTGAGCGTCGCCGGGGCCTCCAGCGCGGGCGAGCGCGTCGCGTACGTGGCCGCGACCCCGCACAGCGCGGGCGAGATCTTCCTGCTGGAGCCGGGCGAGACGACCGCGCGGCGGCTCACCGGCCACGCGCTCGCCGACGCCGACCTGTACCTGCCGGAACGCCGCACCTTCACCGCCCCCGACGGCACCCTCGTCGAGGGCTTCGTCTGGCGCGACGAGAACGCCGCCACCCCGGGCCCGCTCCTGCTCGACGTCCACGGCGGCCCGCACAACGCCTGGGCGCCCGTGCTCGACAACTTCCGCGTCTACCGCCAGATCCTGGCCGCCCGCGGCTGGACCGTGCTGGCGATCAACCCCCGCGCCAGCGACGGCTACGGCGAGGCCTTCTACACCGCGGCCGTCGGCGCGTGGGGCCTGGCCGACACCCAGGACTTCCTCGCCGCCGTGGACACCCTGATCGCCGAGGGCGTCGCCGACCCCGAACGGCTCGCGGTCACCGGCTACAGCTACGGCGGCTACATGACCTGCTGGCTGACCGCGACGACGGACCGGTTCAAGGCCGCCGTGTCCGGCGGGCCCGTCACCGACCTGACCAGCATGAGCGGCACGTCCGACATGGGGCTCCTGCTCAAGGCGTACGAGTGCCCCGGCGACCTGGCCGCCCAGTCGCCGCTCACCCACGTGGGCGAGGTCACCGCGCCCACCCTCCTCCTGCACGGCGAGAGCGACGACCGCTGCCCCGTCGGCCAGTCGGAGCAGTGGTTCGCCGCGCTGCGCGAGCGGCGGGTGCCCGTGCGGCTGGTGCGCTACCCCGGCGCCAGCCACCTGTTCCAGGGCGGTGGCCGGCCCTCACACCGGTACGACTACAACGAAAGGATGATCGCGTGGCTGGAGCAATGGGTCAGCGGCTCGCGGAGCTGATCGCCGAGTACGAGGTGCCCGGCGCCGCGCTGGCGTACCTGCACGAAGGGGAGCTGCACGAGTTCGCCGCCGGCACGCTCAACACCGCCACCGGCGTCGAGTCCACCACCGACAGCCTCTTCCAGATCGGCTCCGTCACCAAGGTGTGGACCGCCACCCTGCTCATGCGGCAGATCGAGCGGGGCAGGCTCACGCTCGACACCCCCGTGGCCGAGGTGCTGCCCGGCTTCCAGGTGGCCGACCCCGAGGTGAGCAAGACCGTCACCATCAGGCACCTGCTCACCCACACCAGCGGCATCGACGGCGACCTGTTCATCGACACGGGGCGCGGCGACGACTGCGTCGCCAAGTACGTCGAGGCCTGCGCCGACCTGGCGCAGAACCACCCGCTCGGCGCCACCCACTCCTACTGCAACTCCGGCTTCGTCATCGCGGGCCGCGTCGCCGAGAAGCTCGCGGGCAAGCGCTGGGACGACCTGATCCGCGAGGAGATCGCCGAACCGCTCGGCCTCACCCACACCTGGACCCTGCCCGAGGACGTGCTGCGCTTCCGCGCCGCCATGGGCCACGCCGGCGGCGCGCCCGCCCCGCAGTGGGGGCTCATGCGCGGCATGGGACCGGCCGGCCTCATCTGCGCCCGCCCGGCGGACGTGGTGGCCTTCGCGCGGGCCCACCTGGAGGGCGGCCTGCTCGACGACCCGCGCGCCATGTGGGAGCCCCAGGTGGACGTGCCCAACCCGGACGGGCTCGGCCGCCAGTGGGGCCTCGGCTGGATCGTCGACGAATGGGACGGCAAGCGCGTCATCTCCCACGCCGGCAACACCATCGGCCAGCACGCCATCCTCTGGGCCGTGCCCGAGACCGGCACCGTCATCTGCGCCGCCGCCAACGGCGGCCACTCCACCGCCTTCACCCGGGCACTCGGCACCGAGCTGTTCGCCCAGCTCGACGGCCTCACCGTGCCGCCGCCGCCGTCCCCGCCGCAGACCCCGGCCGGGGCGGACGCCGCCCGCCACGCCGGCCTCTACGAGCGGGCCGGCGCCCGGATCGAGGTGTCGGTCAGGGAGGGCGAGCCGTGGCTCCGGCACGAGGCCACCGGGGCGCTGGCCGCCCTGCAGCCGCCGGAGGAGAGCGCCATGGTCGCCGTGGACGAGAACACGTACCTGTTCAAGCTGGGCGGCTCGCCCGACTGGATGTCGGCCGTGTTCTACGAGCTGCCGGACGGGTCGCCGTACGTGCACATGGGCGCCCGCGCGACCCCCAAGACCGGCTGAGCCCCCGCACGGCACCCACTACCGGTCCGGCCGGGACGGACGTGCCGTGACGTGGACTATCTTGAGGGGATGAGGGACCGCCCGCGCGCCAGCCTCGGGCGGATCATCCACGACCTGGGCACCACCGTCCTCGACGTGGCCGCCTCACCCGGCGACCTCGACGCCGAGGTGACCGGCGTGCACATCTACGATCCGCTCGACGAGCTGATCGTGCCCGCGGGCGCGATCCTGCTCGCCGTCGGCGTCCAGGGCGCGGCCGACATCTGCGAGCTGCTCGCCCGCGCCCCGCACGCGGCGGGCGTCGTGGTGAAACTGCCGGTGGACGTGGACGAACGGGTCCGCGCCGCCGTCCTGGAGACCGGGGTCGCCGTGCTCGGCCTCACCAGGGCCGCCTCCTGGGCGCAGGTGGCGGCCCTGCTGCGCTCCCTGCTGGCGGAGGGCGACCTGGCGGAGCCCGGCGACAGCGCGCACGGTGACCTGTTCTCCCTCGCCAACGCCGTCTGCGCCCTGCTCGACGCGCCCGTCACGATCGAGGACCGCTCCTCCCGGGTGCTCGCCTACTCGGGACGCCAGGACGAGGCCGACCAGGGGCGTGTCGAGACCGTGCTCGGCCGGCAGGTGCCCGAACGCTACCTGCGGCTGCTCGACGAGCAGGGTGCGTTCAAGCGCCTGTACCAGAGCCAGGAGCCGATCCACATCGCGCTCGACGACGGCAGCCCGATCAACCGGGAGGCCGTCGCGGTGCGGGCGGGCGACGAGATCCTCGGCTCCATCTGGGTGGCCGTCCGCGACCCGCTCAACGCCCAGCGGCGGCGGGCGCTCGCCGACGCCGCCAAGATCGTGGCGCTGCGGCTGCTGCACGAGCGGGCGGGGGCCGACACCCAGCGGCGGTTGCGCGCCGACCTGCTGTCCACGGTGCTGGCGGGCGGGGCGGAGGCGGCCGAGGCGGCGGGGCGGCTGGGGATCGCGACCGCGCGGTTGTGCGTCCTGGCCGCCCAGCTCACGAGCGGCACCACCACGCGCCGGACCGCCACCGGCCGCACCACGACTGGCGGCACCACGACTGGCGGCACCGCGACCGGCGGCACCGCAGCCGGAAGCACTGAGATCGGCGGCACCACCACCAGCGGCACCGCGACCGGCGGCGCCACGACCATCGCCGGTCTCAGCGCCTCTGGCGGTCGCGTCGGCACCGACGGCGTCACCAGCACCGACCACGCCGCGGACAGCGCCCGCGCCGAAGGCGACCGCCAGCGCTTCTGCGACGCCCTCGCCCTCCACGTGGCCGCCATCCACCCGAAGGCCGCCGCCGCCCTGATCGGCTCGGTGGCCTACGCGGTCCTCCCCCTGCCCCCGGGCGGCGGCGACGAGGAGGCCAGGGCCCTGCGCGTGGCCGAGAGCTTCCTGGCCAGGGTCGGCCCGAGGCACGCCGCCAACATCGGCGTGGGCCGCCTGGCGCTCAACCTGTCGCAGGTGGCCAGGTCACGCGCGGACGCCGACCGGGCGCTGCGCGTCCTGCGCACCCGGACCGCGGCCGACGGCGTGGCGGGCCGGACGGCCGGTTACTCGGAGGTTCACTTCGAGTCGCTGCTGCTCCAGGTCGCCGACGTGGCCGCCGCCGAGGAGCAGGCCCCCTCCGGCCCGTACCAGCGGCTGCTCGGCCACGACGCCGAGCACGGCACCGAGCTGGCGGCCACGCTGGAGGCGTACCTGGACGCGTTCGGCGACGTGGGCGTGGCGGCGGCGCGGGTGCACGTGCACCCGAACACGTTCCGGTACCGGCTCAAGCGCCTGGTCGAGATCAGCGGACTGAACCTCGACGACCCGGACGCGCGCCTCACCGTCCAGCTTCAACTGCGGATCTTCGGCCGACGGCACTAGGGAGCCCGGCTTTTTCGTGACCGGGCACGAAGAACGGTGACCGGGCGAGCGGCGAAGGTGGTGCTCTCCCCCCACCGCTGTCTGGAGTCCCCATGAGAACGTCACAAGCGGCGGCCCTGACCGCGCTCGCCCTGCTCGCCGCCGCCTGCGGAGGAACGGGGGGAGGCGCCGCCGCGCAGCCCGGGGGCGGCACGTTCACGTACGCGCTCCCCTCCGACCCAGGCGTGCTCGACCCCGCCTCGGGTGTCCTGGGCGTCACGATCACCACGCTGTCGCTCGCCTACGACACGCTGACGGGCGTCACGGCCGACGGCAAGATCGTGCCGGGCCTGGCGGAGAAGTGGACGGTCGAGCCCGACAAGGTCACCTTCACCCTGCGCCGGAACGCCACCTGCTCCGACGGCGCCCCGGTGACGCCGTCCGACGTGGCCGCCAGTGTCAACCACATCGCCGACCCCGCCACCAAGTCGCCCATCTACGGCGTGCTGATGCCGGTCGGCATGAAGGCCGAGGCCGACGACGCGGCCGGCACGGTGACGCTGTCGATGCCGCAGCCGTTCAGCTTCATCCTGGAGAGCACCCGGCTGATCTACGTGGTGTGCGGCAAGGGCGTCAAGGACCGTTCGGCGCTGGCCCGCGGCACGTCCGGCAGCGGCCCCTACAAGCTGACCGAGGCGGTGCCGGGCGACCACTACACGTTCAAGGTCCGCAGGGAGTACGCCTGGGGCCGGCCGGGCTCCTCCGTGAAGGACGTGCCCGAGACGGTGGTGCTGAAGGTCGTCCCGAACGAGCAGACCATGGCGAACCTGCTGGTCTCCGGCACCGTCAACGGCGCCACGATCTACGGCCCCGACCGCGCCCGCCTGGAGTCCACGCCCGGCATCACGGCGAAGCCCGTCCCGGAGGCGAACGGCGAGTTCTTCTACCACCAGGGCGAGGACCGGCCCACCGCCGACGCGGCCGTCCGCAAGGCGCTCACCCAGGCCGTCGATCTGAAGGAGCTGGCCGGGATCGCCTCCAGCGGCACCGGCGGCACCCCGACGGGCCTGGTCCTGCACCCGCGTCCCTGCCAGGGCGACAGCGTGGCCGGGCACGTGCCCGCCTACGACCCGGCCGCCGCGGCGGCGGCGCTCGACGCGGCGGGCTGGCGGGCGGGGGCGGACGGCGTCCGCGTCAAGGACGGCGAGCGGCTGACCCTGCGCTACCTGTACGCGACCACCAAGGGAGCGGGCACCCAGGCCGCCGCCGAGTACCTGGCCGCCGCCTGGCGCAAGGCCGGGGCCGAGGTGAAGCTGAACGGCGTCATCGACACCAAGCTGGCCGAGTCGCTGAACGCCACCCAGGACTGGGACGTCGTCTGGCTGCCCATCGGCGTGCCGCTGCCCAGCCAGCTCGTCGGCTTCCTGTCCGGGCCCGCCGCGCCGAAGGGGGCGAACTTCGCGCACCTGTCCAACGAGCGGTACGAGAAGCTCGTCGCCGAGGCCGGGCTGAAGCCGGCCGCCGAGGGCTGCGCGCAGTGGCTGGAGGCCGAGTCGGCGCTGTTCGAGAACGCGGACCTGGTGCCGGTGGCGGAGACGACGGTGCTGCAGGCGTCCAAGGGCGCCACGTACGAGCAGGTCGGCGGGATGTTCGTGGCCACGTCGATCCGGCTCGGGCAGGGCGGCTGAGTGGGCGCCCGTGCCGTGGTGCGGCGGGTGGTCAGGTTCGTGGTGTCGCTGGCCGTGCTCATGGTGGCGTCGTTCGCGATGGTGCACCTCATCCCCGGCGATCCGGTGCGCACCTCGCTGGGGCCGGCCGCGCCGGTGGAGCTGGTGGAGGCGCGCCGGGCGGCGCTCGGGCTGGATCGGCCGCTGCCGGAGCAGCTTTTCACGTACGCCACCAACGTCCTGTCCGGAAATTTCGGGACGTCGTTTCTGACGGGGGAGCCCGTCGGCGAAGTCATCACCACCCGCCTGCCGAACACCCTGGCCCTCGCCCTCCTCGCCACCGTCCTGGCCCTGCTGGTGGCCGTGCCGCTCGGCATGTGGGCCGCCGTCCGCACGGAGAACGGCCGCAACCGCGGCACCGACCTCGCCTTCAGCGCCGGCACCGGCGCCGCCGTGGCGCTGCCCGAGTTCCTGTACGCCATCGGGCTGGTGGCCGTGCTCGCCATCGGGCTCGGCTGGTTCCCGCCGGCGGGCATGGCGGGGCCGGGCACGTACGTGCTGCCCGTCGTCGCGCTCGCCATCGGCCCCGCCGCCATGATCGCCCGCATCTCGCGCGTCGAGACACTGCGCGAGCTGGGCAAGGACTACGTGCGGCTGGCGCGCGCCAAGCGGCTGCCCGCCGTCCGGCTGCACGTGCGGCACGTGCTGCCCAACACGCTCACCGCGACGCTGACCGTCGGCGGGTTGCTGCTGACGTCGCTCATCGCGGGCGGGGTGCTGGTCGAGTACGTCTTCGCCTGGCCGGGGCTGGGCCTGAAGATCGTCGAGTCGATCACGCAGAAGGACTACCCGGTGGCCCAGGGCGTGATCCTGGCCTACGGGGCGATCGTGCTGGTCGTGAACCTCGTGGTGGACCTGGCGCTGGGGGCGCTCGATCCGACGTCCGCGATCAAGGAGGCCTGATGAGCCAGGACGCCCCCCGCCCGCCGTGGCACGCCAGGTTGCGCGGCCCCGGCGCGGCAGGCGCCGTGATCGTGACCGGGATGGTCGCGCTGGCCGTCGCGGCCCCCCTCATCTGGGGCGGGACCGCCGAACGCATCGACGCCGCCGCCATCCTCCAGGGCACCTCCCCTGCCCACCCGCTGGGCACCGACAACCTGGGCCGCGACCTGCTGGCCAGGGTCCTGGTCGCCACCCGCCTGTCGCTCCTGCTGGCCCTGGCCGCCACCCTCATCGGCGCCGTGGCGGGCGTCGTGCTCGGCGCGCTGCCCTCGGTGCTCCCACGGCGAGCCGCCCGCCTGGCCACGGACACGGTCAACGCCCTGGTGGCCTTCCCCGGCCTGCTGCTGGCGATGTTCACGGCGGTCGTCACCGGCCTCGGCGCGCGCGGCGCGGTGCTCGGGATCGGCGCGGCCATCGCCCCCGGCTTCGCCCGGCTCACCCAGACGCTGGCCGCCAGGGTCGCGGGCGCCGACTACGTGGCGGCGGCCCGCATGCTGGGCGTGTCCCGCCGCCGCATCCTGACCAGGCACGTGCTGCCCAACATCGCCGAGCCGCTGATACTCAACCTGGCCCAGGCGTTCGGCGGCGCGCTGCTCGGCCTGGCCGGCATGTCGTTCCTCGGGCTGGGGGTGCAGCCGCCGCAGTACGACTGGGGGCGGCTGCTGTTCGACGGGTTCCCGCGCATCTACGTCACGCCGGAGGTGGCGCTGGGCCCCGCCGCCGCCATCGCGCTCGCCGGGATCGGCTTCAACCTGCTCGGCGACGCCCTGGCCAGGGCCGCCGCCCGCACTCCTGGGACGGGGCGGGAGCGGGCCGCGCCGCCGGTCGCGCGGGAGGCGGGGGAGCCTGACCCCGGCGCGGTGCTGGAGGTGCGGGACCTGACGGTGACGTTCCCCGGCGGCGTCACTCCCGTACGGGAGCTGTCGCTGACCATCGCGCCCGGCGAGATCGTCGGGCTGGTGGGCGAGTCGGGCAGCGGCAAGAGCCTGACCGCCGCCGCGATCGGCGGGCTGGTGCCCTACCCGGGCACGGTCACGTACGGGGCGCTGCGCCTGGGCGGCAGGGACGTGGACACGCTGTCGGACCGCGAGCTGGGCACCGCGCTCGCCATGGTCTTCCAGGACCCGCTCGCCGCGCTCAACCCGGCGCTCAAGGTCGGCGGCCAGCTCGCCGAGGTGGCCGTCGTGCACGAGGGCGCCGGCCGCGCCGAGGCCCGCCGCCGCGCCGTGGACCGGCTCGGACACGTCCACCTGCCCGAGCCGGAGCGGGTCGCGGCGCGGCACCCGCACGAGCTGTCCGGCGGGATGCGGCAGCGCGCCGTCATCGCGATGGGCCTCATGGGCACGCCCCGCCTGATCGTCGCCGACGAGCCGACGACCGCGCTCGACGTGACCGTGCAGCGGCAGATCCTGCGGCTGCTGCGCGAGGTCGTGGACGAGACGGGCGCGGCGACGCTGTTCATCTCGCACGACATCGCCGTGGTGGGGGAGCTGTGCGACCGGGTCGTGGTCATGTACGCCGGGCGCGTGGTGGAGGAGCTGCCCGCCGACCGGCTCGCGGACGCGGCGCACCCGTACACCAAGGCGCTCATCGCCTCGCTGCCCGACCTGGACACCGACCGCGCCAGGCCGCTGGCGGGCATCCCGGGCGCCCAGCCCGCACCGGCGGGCGTCGGCCTCGGCTGCGCCTTCGCGCCCCGCTGCGCGCTGGCCACCGACCGATGCGAGACCGAGCGACCCCGGCTCGCCGCCCGTGGCGGCGGGCGCAGGGTCGCCTGCTGGGAGGTCTAGATGATCATCAAGAATCTGAGCGTACGCTTCGGCCGCTTCACCGCCGTGGACGACGTCACCCTCGAGATCCCCGACGGCCAGGTGGTCGGCCTCGTCGGCGAGTCAGGCTCCGGCAAGTCGTCGCTGGCCAGGGCGGTGTGCGGGCTGGTGCCCCACACCGGGACCGTGGAGGGCGCGCGGCGGGTGCAGATGGTCTTCCAGGACCCGTACGCCTCGCTCGACCCCCGCATGACCGTCGCCCAGACCATCGCCGAGGGCGCCGGGCCCGGCGAGGTCGGGCGGCTGCTCCAACTCGTCCGGCTGCCCGCCGAGCTGGCCGGGCGCTACCCGCGCGAGCTGTCGGGCGGGCAGCGCCAGCGCGTCGCGATCGCCCGCGCGCTCGGCGGCGACCCCGGCCTGCTGGTCGCCGACGAGATCACCAGCGCGCTGGACGTGTCCGTGCAGGCCGCCGTGCTCAACCTGGTGCGCGGGCTGCGCGACGAGCTGGGGCTGAGCATGCTGTTCATCTCGCACAACCTGGCCGTCGTCCGGTACGTGGCCGACGTCGTCGCCGTCATGCACCGGGGCAGGCTGGTCGAGTCGGGGCCCGCCGAGCAGGTCGTCGGCGAGCCCGCGCACGAGTACACGCGGGCCCTGCTGGCCGCCGTCCCCCGGCTCAGAGCGTGATCCACTCCGTGGAGGTCGTCACCTCGTCCAGCACCGACGGGATGGGCTCGACCCCGAGCCCCGGCCCGGAAGGCACCTCCAGATGGCCGTCCACCAGCTCGAACGGCTCCGTCACGTCGGTCGCGAAGTAGCGCCGCGAGCCTGAGGTGTCGCCCGGCAGGGTGAAGCCGGGCAGGGCGGCCAGCGCCACGTTCGCCGCCCGGCCGAGGCCCGTCTCCAGCATGCCGCCGCACCACACCGCGACGCCGTTGGCCCGGCACAGATCGTGGATCCGCCTGGCCTCCAGGTAGCCGCCGATCCGCCCCGGCTTGATGTTGACGATCGAGCAGGAGCCGAGCGCGATCGCGGCGGCGGCGTGCTCGGCCGACTCGATCGACTCGTCCAGGCAGATCGGCGTCCTGAGCAGCCGCGCCAGCTTGGCGTGCTGCACCAGGTCGTCGTTGGCCAGCGGCTGCTCGATCAGCAGCAGGTCGAACGCGTCCAGCCTGGCCAGGCGGGGCGCGTCCGTCAGCGAGTAGGCGGCGTTCGCGTCCACCTGCAGCAGCACGTCGTCGCCGAACCGCTCCCGCACGGCGCGCACCGGCTCCACGTCCCAGCCGGGCTCGATCTTCAGCTTGATCCGGACGTACCCCTCCTCCAGGTAGCCCGCGACCGCGTCGAGGAGCTGCGGCACCGAGTCCATGATGCCGACCGACACGCCGCACGGCACCCGCGTCCTGGCCGCGCCGAGGAACTGGCCGAACGACTCGCCCGCCGCCCTGAGCTGCGCGTCCAGCACCGCCGTCTCCAGCGCCGCCTTGGCCATCCGGTGGCCCTTGATCGGCTCCAGGGCGCGGCCGACGTCGTTCGCGCCGACGTTCTTCGGCAGCGCCGGCAGCAGGAAGCGGCGGATCACCTCGGCGGCGCCGTCCACGTACTCGGAGGAGTAGAGCGGCTCCGACATCGCCACGCACTCGCCCCAGCCCTCGGCGTCCGGCGTCACGACCCTGACCAGCAGGACGTCCCTGGACGTCTCGGTGCCGAACGAGGTGCGGAACGGCGCCACCAGCGGCATCGCGATCCGCCGTAGCTCAACTCCAGTGATCTTCACGCTCTCTCCACTACGTAGTACCGCTTCCCGGAGAACCCCGTGACCGCGTGGCCCTCCGCCATCAGCCCCCCCAGCACATCACGTACGGCGTGCCGCCACGCCTTGCCCGCGCCCGGGTCGGCCCCGCGCAGCCCCTCGACGTCCTCCGGCACCGCCACCAGCACCGTGCGGGCGGCGACGTCCACCGGCGTCGCCACCGGCCGGCCGCCCTCGTCGGCCAGCGCCACCACCGCGCCGGGAGCCACCGGCCGATCGTACGGCTCGCCCCGCACCAGGGCCGCCACGTGCGGCGCGGCCAGCGGCCAGGAGGCGAGCAGCCGGTCCGACTCGTCGCCCTGGTTGATCGCGTCGCCCAGGACGCCGTAGAAGCACGGCAGGTACTCCAGCGGCCTGGCGCCCAGCTTGGCCAGGTTGAAGTGCGCGTTGCGGCGCACCAGGGGGTCGTAGGTCCAGGTGATGCGCTCCAGGCCGCGCTCCATCGCCCAGCGGCGCTGGTGCAGCTTGAGTTCGTAGCCGATGCCCGGCCTGGTCGCGCCCGTGACGTGCGAGTGCAGCGTGCGGTCCGCCGCCAGGAAGCCCACCGAGGCGCCGACGATCCCGCCGTCCTCCTCGAAGGCGCCCGCGACGTAGCCGCCCGCGTGGGACAGGGCCCGCATCAGCTCGATCGTGATGGGGGGCGCGGCGGGGGCGAAATGCCAGATGTCGTCGAACAGCGCGTCCACGCGTTCGAGCTCCGCCATCTCGTGGAGTTCCCTGACCTCGATCAACGATCCAACCCTTTCGTCACGATCCCCTGCGACGGTATGCCATCGGGGGGCGGGAGGATTCGTCGTGGGCCACCAAGAGGGCGCGCCTTTTCGTCGCGCCGCCCCACCGCTGCGGGCTGGGGCTCACGCGCATGCTGGACGGGCACGGCTGTGCCGCCTCCTTGGCAAGGCGCGCGTCCGCACGGCAGGCGCGTCCGCACGGCAGGCGGCGTCCGCATGGCAGGCGGCGTCCGCTTGGCAGGCGGCGTCCGCTTGGCAGGCGGCGTCCGCTTGGCAGGCGCGTCCGTACGGCAGGCGCGTCCGCACGGCAGGCGCGTCCGCACGGCAGGCGCGGGCGCAGGGGCGCGCGGGCGCGGCGGTGCCGGGCGGACGCGGGCGGCGGGCCGGGCGGTGGGTCAGCCGGCGGCGGCCAGGGCGATGCGGATCCGGCTGGGCGCCTCCTGACTGAGCCGCACCGACTCCAGCGGCACCGTGACCTGAGGCGTCCGATACCGCCCGCCGGCGAACCGATCAGCCAGATCGGCCCGTACGGCGGCCGCCGTGACGTCCCCGTCGAGCGAGCTGCGCCCGTCGCGCCAGATCTCCACCATGCACGGCCCAGGCTGGGCCGCCAGCGCCAGCCCCGCCACGGTCGCCCCCGCGAGGGCGCCGAGATCGCGCCGGGTCCAGCCGTAGTGCCAGATGCCGGCCGCCACCACGGGCGCCGCCGGGCAGCCGCCGGGTGCGGTGAGGACCACGTCCATGCCCTGCACCAGCAGCTCGGCGATCTCCTCGGTGCTCCGCGCGATGGGCTCGCCGACCTTGAGCCCGGGGAAGCGCGGCACCTGGCCGGTCATGCCGTAGATGAGTTTGATGCCGGTGCCGAGAGGGCCGGGGCCGTCGTCATGCCAGCCGCAGGCGATGACGTCGATCGAGTCGGGCGACCTCCACGTGCCGATACGCAGCATGTCTATTGACTACCCTTTGCCGCGAACCGTCACACACCGTTACACGCTTGGGGCTCCTGGGGTTGTGCCTTGGGGCATTGACAGGTGGGGTCACCGAAGGCTTCTGGCGTCGAGCTGGCGCAGCACCCGCGACACCACCACGGGGTCGGCGTTCGGGTCGCGGCGCGCCTCCAGCACGGCCTGCCTGGCGGCCGACATCATCTCGGCCTGCACCCGCCGCATCAGCTTGACCCGCTTGACGCGCTGCTCGAACGCCTCCCGCCGCTCCTCGTCGGCCGCCTCGGGGCTGATCCGCAGCCCGATGTCGAGCATCCGCCTGCTGAGCACCTCGACGACGTCCTCCGGCAGCTCCTCGGCCTCGTCGATCTGCCGCAGCCGCCGCCTGGCCGCCTTGGCGGCCTGGACGGCGAGCCGTTTCTCCAGCTCCCGCTCGGCCGCCGTGTCGGCCTCGACGCCGAGCCGCCGCACCAGCCACGGCAGGGTGAGCCCCTGCACGATCAGCGTCGTCAGGATGACGGCGAACGCCACGAACACGATGACCGGCCGGGCGGGGAACGGCGACCCGTCGGCCGTCTCCAGCGGGATGGCCAGCGCGAGCGCCACCGACGCCACGCCGCGCATGCCCGCCCACCACATGACGACGGTCTCGCGCCAGCTCAGCGGGATCTCGGTGTCGTCGCCGCGCCCCACCTTCCTGGCCAGCCACGCGGCGGGGAGCAGCCACAGCAGCCGGACGAGCACCACGACGCCGATGACGGCGGCGCTCCAGCCGAGCACCGTCCAGAGCCGGCCGTGCACGGTGCCGAACACGGCGTGCAGCTCCAGCCCGATCAGCCCGAACGCCACCCCGGTGACCAGCGTGTCCACGACCTGCCAGAACGTCGTGGAGGCGAACCTGCCGAACACGTCGTCGGCGTCGAACATGCGATCGCTCAGGTAGAACGCGCTGGTCAGCACCGCCAGCACCCCCGAGCCGCGCCACTCGTCGGCCAGCGCGTACGCCGCGAACGGCACCAGCAGCGACAGCCCCACCTGCAGCGTCGCGTCGCCGAGCAGCCCCATCAGCCGCCCGCCCAGCCAGCCCAGCGCCAGCCCCACGAGCACGGCCACCACCGCCGACAGCACGAACTCCGACAGCGCCCCCGGCCAGGAGAACGAGCCGGTCACGACCGCCGCGATCGCCACGTGGTAGAGCACGATCGCGGTCACGTCGTTGAACAGTCCTTCGCCTTCGAGCAGCGACACCATGCGCCGGGGCAGCCCCAGCCGGCCCGCCACCGCCGTGGCCGCCACCGGGTCGGGCGGCGCCACCAGCGCGCCCAGTGCCACGGCCGCCGCCAGCGGCAGGCCGGGCACCAGCGCGTGCGCCGCCCCCGCCACGGCCGCCGTCGTCACGAACACCAGCGCCACGGCCAGCAGGAAGATCGGTTTCCAGTTGGCCGCGAACTGCCGCCACGACGTGCGCTGCACCGCCGCGTACAGCAACGGCGGCAGCAGCAGGGGCAGCACGATGCCGGGCGGGACGTCCACGTTCGGCACGAAGGGCAGCACGGCCAGCAGGATGCCCAGCAGGGTCATCAGCACGGGGGCCGGCAGCCCCAGCCGCTCGCCCAGCGGCACCGTGACGAGGGCGCCCAGCAGCACCAGCATGAGCAGCACGAACTGGTCCACGACGCCCCCTGATGATCGTCGGCACCAGCGTAACCGGCCCCTTCCAGGCCTGCCGACAGAGGGTCAGAAACCCTGGTCAACCCCGCTCTGCCTGGATCTTGGTGGTGAGCGCCACCCTGGAGCTGACCCCCAGCTTCGCGAACGCGTTCCCCAGGTGGTACTCGATCGTCTTCACGCTCAGCACCAGCTCCCTGGCCACCTGCCGGTTCGTCATCCCGGTCGCCACCAGCCGCGCCACCGCCTGCTCCTGCGGCGTCAGCCGCATCAGCGGCGCCGACCCCGACTCCGCGCGCGGCAGCCCGCACGCGCTCAGCTCCCGCTCGCACCGGTCCACGTACGGCAGCGCGCCCAGCCGGGCGAACAGCGCCACCCCCAGGTCGAGCTGCGACTGCGCCTGCCTGCGCCGGCCCAGCCTGCGCAGGAACCGCCCGTACGCCAGCCGCAGCCGCGCCTCGTCGAACGGCAGCCCCGCCGCCTCCGCCTGGGCCAGGCCGGTGGTGAACGCGTCCTCGGCTGGCTCGTTCTCGTGCCGGGCCGCGTGCAGGCCGCCCCTGCACCGGGCCGCCGCCGCCAGCGCGGAACGCCTCCCGCGCCGCCCCGCCAGCCGCTCCATCCCGGCGAGCTGCAGCTCCGCCCGGTCCAGCTCGCCCAGCGCCACCAGGGCGTCCACCAGCAGGTCCAGCCACTGCACGATGCCGGGCTCGTACACGATGTCGTGCACCTTGACGCCCAGCAGCGGGTCCAGCGCCTCCACGGTGCGGGCGTGGTCGCCCCGCGCGGCGGCCAGGTGGGCGGCGGCGCTGCACGCGTACGCCAGGGAGGCCACCGCGTCCACGCTCGCGCCCCCGCTCGCCGACAGGGCCGCCGCCACGTGCGCCTCCGCCGGCGACCAGTCGCCGCGCGCGGCCGGGACCAGCGCGGCCAGCGCGTGGCAGACCGGAGACAGCCACCGCTGGTCGGCGTCGTCGGCCACCGAGGCGGCGGTCTCGGCGTGCAGGCCCGCGTCGTCCCAGCGGCCCGCCCGGTATTCGGCCTGCCCCAGCATCGCCATCGCCAGCATGCGGAACGGCACCGAGCGCTCGCCGCAGGCCGCCACCGCGCCCGACAGGTCGGCCAGGCCGCCCGGCAGGTCGTCGCTGCACGTGCGCAGCACCCCGCGGCCGAGCAGCGCGTCCAGCTCCGCGATGGACGCCGACGACGGCGACGGCAGGTCCGTCGTGGCGGCCAGGGCGGCGTCGATCTGGCCGGAGACGCCCAGCCCGGCCAGCAGCGTGTAACGGTTGTAGTCGATGCTGAAGCGGTAGCCGGGGGAATTCCTGGCGCGCTCCGCCCACCGGGCGGCCTGCCTGCCCTCCGCCTTGACCAGGCAGAGCATCGCGAGCTGCTGCGCCGCCCGCGCCGCCAGCCCCGACTCGGGCGCGCCGGCCCGCTCCCACGCCGTGACGAGGTGCGCGCGGGCCTCCTCGACCTGGCCGCGCACCATCGCCAGATGCCCCAGCGCGTACCCGCGCACCGCCGGATGGGCGCGCTCCGGCAGGTTCGCCGTCAGCCGGGCCGCCTCCTCCACCCGTCCGTCGAGCAGCAGCGCCTCCACCGCCTCCGCGGCCAGCGGCGCGGGATCGCCCGACAACTCCGCCGCCGCCTTCAGATGCTCGGCCGCGCTGCCGAACGCGCCCAGCCGCACCTGCGCCCGGCCCAGCTCCGCCAGCTCGGCCGCCAGCTCGGGGCTCGGGCCCGCCACCGCCTCGATCCGGTGCCGCAGCCGCGCCTGCTCACCCTCCGCCACCAGCGCGGCCCGCGCGTGCAGCGCCGAACGGTGCGCGGGGCCGAGATCGCGGTAGACCGCCGCACGGTCCAGGGGATGCGCGAACGCCGCCAGGGGGCCGCGCGACGACGAACGCTCCAGCAGCACCCCGGCGCGCACCGCCTGCTCCAGCGCCAGCAGCGGCTCGTCCACCCCCGCCACCCTGCCCGCCAGGTGCAGCGGGCACGACAGGCCCAGCACGCTCACCGCGCTGATCAGCTCCCGCACGGGCGGCGCGCACCTGGCCACCCTGCCCAGGACCAGCAGCCCGTACGAGCGCGGCGCCGGCAACGGCTGCCCCAGGTCGTCCAGGGCCGCCGCGGGCACCTCCTCCAGCAGCCCGCGCAGGTGCAGCGGCACGCCCTCCGTGTGTGCGACCAGCCGCGCCAGGCCGCGCTGCGACACCGGCCCCGCGCCCAGCCGGGCGACCATCGCCCCCGCCTCGGCCGTCCCCAGCCCGGACAGCCGCAACCTGCGCGTCCCGTCCGAGCCGACCAGCCGCAGCAGCCCCTCCGGGCCCGCCAGCGCCGCCGCGTCGCGCAGCATGAGCACCGCCAGCACCCGGTCCACGCGCAACCTGCGCAGGCAGAACGTCAGCGCACGCAACGTCGGCTCGTCGGCCCAGTGCACGTCGTCCACGACCAGGCAGAACGGCTCGCTGCGCTGCCGCTCCGTCACCACGTCCAGCAGCGCCGCCCCGACCGCCAGCGGGTCAGGCAGCGCCGCGCCGTCGTCCAGCCCCAGCTCGGCCAGCCGCCCGGGCAACCCCTCAGGCCCCGAGAACAACCTCGTCAGCGTCCCGTACGGCAGCGACTGCTCGCCCTCGTCGCCGTCGGCGAACACCACGTCCACCGGCCCGCTCTCCTCCAGGAAGCGGTGCACCAGGGTCGTCTTCCCGACCCCGGCCGGCCCCTCCACCACCACGAGCCTGGGCAGCCCGGCACGGGCGCGCCCGAACTCCTCCGCCAGGCAGCGGAGCTCGTGGTCCCGCCCGACGAACATCGCGATCGGCTCAGCCATGGCGGCCTCCGCTTCCTGGTTATCCCACGTTTGCGCGCCACGGCGGGCTCCCTCAAGTAAGACTTGCCTGTCCGTGTGTCCAGACCCGGCCCGAAAATCAGGGGTTATCCCCAGGTGCGATCCCAGGGCGCGCGTTCCTACGCTCGCGGTGAGCCGGGAGGCCTGATGCGGTTCATCGTCGATCTGGAGTACGGCGCGGACGGGGTCCACGGGCTGGTGACGCGGGAGGGCGAGCACCGGGCCGAGCCCTTCCACGGCTGGCTCGACCTGCTGCGCGTACTCGAAACGCCGGACACCAGGGGTTATCCCTGGGACGTACCCTGAAGCGCTTCGAACGGGAAAGCCCGAACATGTGAGGCGTCCCCCGTGGGAGGGGCGCAGGTGAAGACCCTCAGGCCGTTCGCGGAGGGACGGCCAGGTCTTCGCCGCGCAGGGGAAGGTGCCCGCCGGCCCCCGTGGAGCAGCTGCCACGTCGCAGCGCCGGTCCTCGCCATGCCGGCGCCGGGTCCGGCGGTCACCGGGGCGGTCTTCGCAGGTAGCCGGCGGCGACCGCCCCGGGGCGCCTCCCCCCGTCCCGCGGGGTGACACGCCTGTGAGGCGGTGCTCACCGGGGCCGGCTCGGCCTGCGGTGTCGGACGCCCGCTCACATGCCCGCGGCGGCGGCTCCCCGGCAGTCCGCCGCGGGCCCCGCACGGGGCCGCGGCCCGCGTGGCGTCGCCCCCCGTGCGGGGATCGCGAACGGCTGGGCCCGGGGGCGCGCGGGTCACGGGGCCGCGCGATGCCGGGCCCAGCCGTGGCGCTTGCCCGGGACTTTACCTTTCAGGGCCTCACGCCATCATTGCGCTGTGTGATAGTAATGTGACACTGCGTATTCAAACGGGATCCGGGAGATCTTCATGGTGGCGTACATACTCTCGATCTTCGCGGCGATGGGCGCGGTGGCGCTCACGGCGCTGGTCTTCAGGCGGGTGAAGACGGCCGGAGAGGACCGCGACCCCAACGGCCCGTCGGCCGCCCACGCCGGCGCCATGTTGTCGGCCATGTTCCTGCTCGTGTTCGCCATCGCGATCATCGTCCCCTGGACCACGGCCGACGCCGCCAGGCTCAACACCCACGCCGAGAGCCAGTCCACCGTCGACGCGTACTGGGCGGCCTCCGGCCTGCCCGGCTCCGCGCCCGAGGAGGTGCGCAGGTCGCTGCGCGAGTACGTCGCCTTCGTGGTCAAGGACGAGTGGCCGTACATGGCGGGCGGGGCCATGCACCCCGTCGGCGACGAGCGCATGGACGACCTGCGCGGGCGCGTCAACGCGCTGCAGCCGACCGACGACGAGGAAGAGGACGCCAAGGCGACCGTCCTGGAGCACATCAGCGCCATCTCCACCGCCCGCGCCCAGCGCACCGCCGACGCCGACGCCAGCCCGCCCGAAGGGCTGCTCCTCCTGACCGTCCTCACCGGCGTCCTCGTCGTCGTCTTCCCGTTCCTGGCCGGGGCCAGGCCGAAGGGGCTGGCGATGCTGCCCCTGGTGGCCACGTCGGCGCTGATCGGGTTCGGCACCTACCTGACGTGGGACATCTCCCGGGCCTTCGACGGGCCGCTCGCCGTGGGGCCCGAGGCCTTCCAGGGGGCGCTCGAGGAGTTCGCGCGGATCAGCGGGGGGATGTGAACGTGGGCGTCAGGCGTGCGCCCCTCCTGCTCGCCGCCGCCCTCGCCCTGGCCGCCGCCGCGGGCCCGGCGGCGGCCGAACCGGATCTATGGCCTTGGCGGGCGCCGGCGGGGGAACGGCCGGTCCCGCACGCGGCCGTCGCACATGCGGCCGTCGCACGTGCGGAGGTCCCGCGGGTCGCACATGCGGGGGTTCCGCGTGCGGAGGTCCCGGTTGTGGCGGTGCGGCGTGCGGAGGTCTCGCGGGTGGCGTCGGTGGGGGAGCGGGAGCCGATGGCCGGACGGGTGCCGATGGCTCGGCCGGTGCCGTCGCCGCGGGCGGTGCCTCGGGGCGGGCGGGTGCCGGGGGTGGGGCGGGTGCGTCCGCCGCGGCCGGTTCCGCGGGTGTCCGTACGCAGGCCCGCGCCGCCCAGGCGGGTCACCGTGGGGCCCACGGTCAAGGTGCCGCGGGTCTCCACGCGCAGGTCGCCCGACCCCAAGGTGTCGATCTCGATGCCGCGCGCCGATCGGCGGGCCAGGCCCGAGGTGACGGTGCCGGGAGTGACGGTCTTTCCCGACGGGGTCTGCGCGGGCGGGGTCGTGCTGGGGGACTGCCCGCGCGGGCGGCCACGTGCGGTGCCCCCGCCCCGGGTGGTCGCGCCGCCCGTGGTGCCGGTTCGCGTCCTGCCTTCGCCGACGCCCAGCCCCACGCCCAGTCCTAGTGTGACGCCCTCTCCCCGGCGGCCCGTCCAGGTCGGCGAGCCGGCGGAGCGGCGGCGCAACCCGATGAAGTCCGTGCTGCTCACGGTGGTCCTGGTGACGGCGATCACCTCGACCACGGCGGTGGCTTTCCGGGCGCGGCGGTGAGGCTTGACGGTGGGCTGAGCGGCCGCGCGAGTGGGACGGGATAGGTCGTGGCGCCGGGCGCCGTGTGGCGGGATCGCGGTGCCGGGTGCCGGGTGCAGTGTGGCGGGATCGCGATGTGGTGCTGGGCGTCGTGTGGCGGGATCGCGATGTGGTGCTGGGCGTCGTGTGGCGGGATCGCGATGCGGTGCCGGGCGCTGGGCGGGCGCGGGAGCGATGCGGCGTCAGGCGCTGCCCGGGCCGTGGAGGGGGATCACCACGCGGAAGCACGTGCCGTGGCCGGGGCGGCTGCGTGCCTCGATGCGGCCGTCGTGCGCCTCCACCAGCGCCGCCGCGATCGCCAGCCCCAGGCCGGTGCCGCCGCTGACGCGGGAACGGGCGGCGTCGGCCCGGTAGAAGCGGTCGAAGACGTGCGGCAGGTGCTCGGGCTCGATCCCGGGCCCGTCGTCGCACACCTCCACGACGGCGACCTCCCCGCTCACCTCGCCCCCCGCCACCGTCACCGGCCCCGCCACGCCGGCCTCGCCCGCGTCGGCCCAGTCCGCGTCGGCCCAGTCCGCGTCGGCCCAGTCCGCGTCGGCCCAGTCCGCGTCGGCCCAGTCCGCGTCGGCCCAGTCCGCGTCGGTCCGGTCGCCGTCGGTCCGGTCGCCGTCGGTCCGGTTGGCGTCGGTCCGGTTGGCGTCGGCTCCCTTCGCGCGGGCCCTGTTCGCGTCGGCTCCGTTCGCGTCGGCCCTGCTTGCGCTGGCCCTGCTTGCGCTAACCCTGTTCGTGCTGGCCCTGTTCGTGAACGTTCCACCCGTGCCGGTCCCGCCCGTGCCGGTCCCGCCCGTGCCGGTCCCGCCCGTGCCGGTCCCGCCCGTGCCGGTCCCGCCCGTGCCGGTCCCGCCCGTGCCGGTCCCGCCCGTGCCGGTCCCGCCCGTGCCGGTCCCGCCCGTGCC
>NZ_BAAAQX010000018.1:0-20983 GCF_039531895.1 Nonomuraea monospora | reverse complement strand
CGGTCCCGCCCGCGCCGGTCCCGCCCGCGCCGGTCCCGTTCGCGTGGGTCACGACCACTCGGATCGCCGTCTCCGGAGGCGTGTGGGCGACGGCGTTGCCGACCAGGTTGGCGATCACCCGGTGCAGCCGGTGCTCGTCGCCGACCGCCCGCACCGCCCGTTCCCCCAGCACCAGCTCGATCGTCCGCCCCGGATCGCGGGCCCGCGCCCCGTGCACCACGTCGCCCGCCAGGACGTGCAGGTCCACCTCCGTCAGGTCCAGCGCCCGCTCCTGGTCCATCCTGGCGAGCAGCAGCAGATCCTCCACCAGCACGCCCATCCGCTCCGCCTCGCCCTCGATCCGGCTGAGGATCCGCGCCACCGCCGGGTCGGGCTCGCTGCGCCCGTGCCGGTACAGCTCCGCGAACCCCCGGATGGACGTCAGCGGCGTGCGCAGTTCGTGCGAGGCGTCCGCGAGGAAGCGGCGCAGCCGCCGTTCGGAGCGTTCGCGCTGGCGCAGGGCCTCGCTGAGGCGGCCGAGCATGACGTTCAGCGCGCTGCCGAGCCGGCCCGTCTCGGTGCGCGGGTCGCTGTCGGACACCCGCCGGTCCAGCTCGCCCGCCGCGATGGCGGTGGCCGTGCGTTCCATCCTGGTCAGCGGGCGCAGGCCGAGCCGCACCACCACGAGCGCCACCGCGCCCAGCAGGGCCAGCACCAGCACGCCCGCCGCCGCCTCGATGAGCAGGAGTTGCCGTACGGTGCTGCGGTTCGACTCCAGGGAGATCGACACCGCGGCCCGGTCGCCGTCCGGGAGGGGGACGACGATGGTGCGCCACTCGGCGGCGCCCGCGCGGTCCGGGACGGTGAAGGGGGCGCGGGACGGGTGTGAGATCGCGCTCGCGGGGACGGCGGGGCCGCTGCCCGTGTCGGGGAGGCGGCGGACGACGGTGCCCGACGGGTCGTAGATGGCCAGGTGGAACTGAGTGGGGAGTTCGACGTCGTCGCGGCGCGGGCGTACGGGGGCGCCTGGGGGTGGGCCCTTGCGGAAGTTGGTGGCGAAGTCGGTGAGCTGGGTGTCCACGCGGGACAGCAGGGAGCGGTCGAGCAGGAGCACCCCGGCGGCGGCGAACACGGCCAGGGCCGCCGCCGACAGGCCGAGCAGCGCCGCGAGCAGCCGATGCCGCAACGGCCAGGCCCGCCCCGCCCGCCCTATCCGCCAGGCGCTCCGAGCCCGCCCCGCCTGCCTCGCGTGGTCCGGAGGTCGCGGGCGCGACGGCTCGTCCCGAGACAGAGGCGGGGTCATCGGCGCCGGTCCAGGAGGCTCTGGTCGCGCAGCGAGTAGCCCACGCCCCGCAACGTGTGAATGAGCGGCGGCCCCGCCACATCGATCTTCCGCCGCAGATAACTGATGTAGGACTCCACGATCCGGCTGTCCGCCCCGAACCCCGAGCTCCACACCCGATCCAGGATCTGCGACTTGCTCACGACCCGCTCCGCGTTGATCATCAAATACCGCAGCAGCCCGAACTCGGTGGGCGACAGATGGATCCGCCGCCCGCCCCGCCGCACCACGTGCGTCTCCTCGTCCAGTTCGAGATCGGCGTACCGCAGCAGCCCGTCGTCGCGCGCCTCCTCCCGCCCCGCCCCCGTCCGGCGGAGGATGGCGCGGATGCGCAGCACCACCTCCTCCAGGCTGAACGGCTTGGTGACGTAGTCGTCGCCGCCGGCGGAGAGCCCGGCGATCCGGTCGGCGACGGTGTCGCGGGCGGTGAGGAAGAGCACCGGCGGGCCGCCGCCGTCCGGCCGCAGCCGCTGGGCGACGGCGAAGCCGTCGAGGTCGGGCAGCATCACGTCCAGCAGGATGATGTCGGGCCGTTCCCGTCCGACGGACTCCAGCGCCTGCGTGCCGGAGGCGGCGGTGCGCACCTGGAACCCGTTCAGCTCCAGGGCGTCGAGCAGCAGCTCGCGGATGTTGGGCTCGTCGTCGACCACGAGCACCACCGGCGGTTTCCGCGCTGAGTCCATGCCGCCTGTTCTACCCGGTCCACCTGGGAATCCGGTGAAAAATGGGGCGCGGAAGCTGAAGAGCGCATGGCACACTGACGCGGTCAAGGAGGTGCGGTGCCGGAGGAAGAGGTGCTGACGGGCGGCGGCGTGAACCACGTGGTGCGGGCGGGCGACACCGTGCGCAGGCCGTCGGGCCCCTGGACCCCGTCCGTGCACGCGCTGCTGCGGCACCTGGCCGCCCGCGGTTTCACGGGCGCGCCGCGGAGCCACGGGACCGACGAGCAGGGCCGGGAGGTGCTCGACTTCGTGCCGGGCCGCACCGCCGACTACCCGCTGCCCGGCTGGGTGCGCACCGACGAGGTGCTGGCGGGGGTGGCGCGCCTGCTGCGCGGCTACCACGACGCGACGGCGGGCGTCCCGCGCGAGGGCGTCTGGTACTTCCCGCCGGTCGAGCCGGCCGAGGTGATCTGTCACGGGGACGTGGCGCCGTACAACTGCGTGTTCGGGGACGACGGCGAGCCGGTCGCGTTCATCGACTTCGACACGGCGCATCCGGGGCCGCGCGTGTGGGACGCGGCGTACGCGGCCTACCGTTTCGTGCCGTTGCACCATCCGGGCGACGGCGACGGGATCCCGGTGGCGGAGCAGGCGCGGCGGCTGCGGCTGTTCGCCGACGCGTACGGGCTGGGCGAGGACGACCGGCAGGCGCTGGTGGAGACGGCGATCAGGCGGCTGGAGCACCTGGTCGCCTTCATGCGGGAGCGCGCCGCCGCGGGTGACGCGGCCTTCGCCGGCCACGTCGCCCGCGGGGACGACCGCTTCTACGAGCGCAACATCGAGCACCTACGCACGTACGAGAGCGCTCTCATTTGCCGAAGCCCACAGTGAGGCCGCTGAGGAGCTGGCGGCGGCCCACCACGTACAGGAAGAGGATGGGCAGGGTGGTCAGCACGACCGAGGCCAGCACCGCCGGCACGTTGATGCTGTACTGGCCCTGGAACGACCACAGCGCCAGCGGCAGCGTGCGCTTGTCCGGGCTCTGCGTGAGGATCAGCGGCAGCAGGAACCCGTTCCAGATCTGCAGCGCGTTGTAGATCGTCACGGTCACCACGGCCGGGCGGGTCAGCGGGAAGGCCAGCCGCCAGAGCATGCCGCCCTCGGTCGCGCCGTCGATCCGCATCGAGTCGAACAGCTCCTTCGGCACGTCCCTGATGAAGTTGGACAGGACCAGCACCGACAGGGGGATGTGGAAGGCGATCGACGGCAGGATCAGCGCCATCAGCGAGTCGTACAGGCCGAGCTGGATGATGATCAGGTAGATCGGGATGATCGTGGCCTGCAGCGGGATGGCCAGGCCCATCAGGAACAGCGAGTTCGTCCAGCGCAGCAGCCTGCTGCGGCCGCCGCGCACGATCGCGTACGCCGCCATGAAGCTGACCAGCACGGCCGGCACGACGGCGCCGACCGTCACGATGACGCTGTTGATGAAGTACTGCACGAAGTCCGACTCGATGACCAGCCGGTAGTTCGCCAGGGTCGGCTCGGCGGGCGGCGCGAACGGGTTCTCCTGGTAGTACCTGGACTGCGACTTGAAGCTCGTGATGACGATCCAGTAGATCGGCACGAACACGATCGCCAGCCACAGGATGCTGGTCAGGCCGGCCAGCCAGTTGGGCCGCTCCTTGCTGCGGGTGACCTTGCGGCGGTGACCCGAGCCGGCCTCTTTGGCGGCGGCGCGCTGGGGAGCCCTGGTGGGGACGGTCGTCATGCGTCAGACCCCTTCGAGCTGACTGTGGCTGGAGTCGCGTCCGCCGAGCCGGCGCAGCAGCAGCGACAGGGCGAGTCCGACGAGGACGAGGATGACCGCGATCACGCTGGCGGGGCCCATCAGGTTGGCCTGGAAACCGCGCTTGTACATGTCGAGCGCGAGCACCCGGGTGGCGTCGCCCGGACCGCCCGCGGTCAGCACGAAGATCAGGTCGAAGAGCGTCAGCGAGCCGACCACCATCAGCGTCGAGGACGTGATGACCGTGTACTTGAGCTGCGGCAGCGTGATGCTGAAGAACCGTCGTACGCGGCCCGCGCCGTCCAGCTCCGCGGCCTCGAACATCGAGCGCGGGATCTGCCGGATGCCGCCCTGGTAGATCAGCGCGTGGAACGGGATGTACTGCCAGGACACCACGAAGATCACCACGCCGAAGGCGAGCAACGGCTCACCCAGCCAGTCCTGGATGAGGATGTCGATCCCGAGGCCCGCGCCGAGCCCGAAGTTCGGGTCGAGCAGCGCCTTGTACGTGATCGCCAGCGCCGCGGAGCTGAGCAGCAGCGGGATGAAGAACACGACCGACAGGACCGCCCGGTACCGCTGGTGCCCGGCCAGGAACGCGCCCATCAGGATGCTCGCCGGCGTCTGCACCGCCCACGACACGGCCATGAGCAGGAACGTGATCCAGAGCGCGTGCGGCAGCCCGGGGTCGCTCAGGATCGCGCCCCAGTTGCCGAACCCGGCGATGCCGATCTGGCCGAGCCCGTCCCACTGCGCGAAGCTCAGCGCGAGCACCCCGATCAGCGGGATCACCGCGAACCCGATGAACAGCGCCAGCGCGGGGACGGTCATCCACCCGAGTGAGCCGCCGCGACGGCCCGCCGGTGCTCCGGCGGGCCTGGCGGTCGTGACCGCGCTCACTTGCCGATGACCGCGTTCATGTTCGTGGCGAACTGCTGCGGCGAGATCGACAGCTGGAACAGCTTGGAGATGTTGTCCAGCAGCACCTCGGCGGCCGTCGGGCTGAGCGCCTGGTCCCACGACTGGGCGAAGGTCTTGGCGTTGACCGCGATGTTGTAGACGAAGGTCAGGAAGTCCTTGTCCTTGGAGGCGGCGAACTGCGCGTCCGCGCCCTTGATGATCGGGACGGCGCCGGTCTCCACCCACTCCTTGACCGCGGTGTCGTCGATGAGTGCGCCGGAGAAGAACTTCTTGGCGATCTCCTTCTGCTCGGGCGTGGCCTTGGAGGAGATCGACAGGTACTGGCCGGGGTTGCCGACGGTGTTGCCGGGGTCGCCCTTGCCGCCGTCGATCGGCGGGAAGTTCATGTAGCCGAGGTTGCCGCCGGAGACGAAGTCGCCGCCGTCGGTGGACATGCTGCCGTACGTCCAGCCGCCGTGCAGCATCATCGCGGCCTTGCCCGTGTACAGCAGCGCCTGGTCGGCGTTGGAGTCGGCGGTGATCGAGGAGAAGCCCTTGACGAACCCGTCCGCCTTGACCAGCTTCTGCACCTCGCCCAGGGCCTGGATCGCGAGCGGGTTGCTCCAGGCGTCCTTCTCGCCGTCGAACACGGCCTGGAACACCTCGGGGCCGCCCAGGCGGTCGAAGAGGAACTCCAGCCACATCATGTTCGTCCAGCGCGACTGGCCGCCGAGGGAGAACGGCGCGATGCCCTTGGCGTTGAACTTGGGCACCAGGTCCATGATGTCGCCCCACGTCTGGGGCGGCTGGGCGCCGATCTTCTCGAACGAGCGCTTGTCGTAGTACAGGACGATGGGCTGCAGCGTCTCGCACGGCATCGCGTAGATCTTGCCGTCGATGGTGGCCGCGCCGAAGGCCGACGGGAACAGCTTGTCCTTCACGGCCGCGTTCTGGTCGAACCACGACGTCAGGTCCTCGACCTGGCCCGCCTGCACGTAGCTGCGCAGCGTGCCGCCGCCCCAGCCCCAGATCAGGGTCGGCGCCTGGCCGGCGCCGATGGCCGTCTTGATCTTCGTCTTGAACGCGTCGTTCTGGAACGTCGTGCCCTCGATCTTGCCGTTCGGGTTGGCCTGGTTGTGCCGCTCCATGGTCCTGGTGCGCACGCCCTCCTGGGGCTGCGTCGACAGGTACCAGTACGTGGCACTGCTGCCGCCGCCACCACCGCTGGCGGTCGCGTTCCCGGTGCCGCCCCCGGCGCCGGTCTGGGTGGGTCCTGTGCCGCCGCAGGCGGCGAGTGCTGCTCCTAGGGGGACGCCCATGGAGACGAGGCTGAGGAAGTTGCGCCGAGAGGTTGTCCTGGACTCCACGCTGATCTCCGTACTTGTACGCCGCGGGCTGGGGATCGCGGCTCGTTGATCACTGGATGCGATGGCCGGCGGTCGTGGATCGGCGTCGTCCCGACGCCACTTTCCACTCCTCCTAAAGTCAGCTCATCGAAACATTTTCGACATGACCGCGGGGTTCGCCAATCTAGATTTCGGCAATAAACGTGTCAAGACCTTGTCGATCAGGAAACCCCTGGATTTCCTGGAGCTCACGTGTAAGGTAACTTCCGCCTACCCTCACCTGGTCCGTGCAGGGGTGGAGGGTTTCGCGCGGGGCCGCCCACCGGTGTCGAAACATTTCGAAAACTTACGGCAGTACCGCACCTCTTTAAGGAGCGCAGTAGATGACGGCTCTTGATCGGACCCCGACGGCGGAGCGGGCGGTCCGCCCGTGGCAGGACCCGGCGCTCGCCGTGACCGACCGAGTCGAAGCCATCCTTGCGGAGATGACGCTGGAGGAGAAGGTCGGGCAGCTCGGCAGCCGGTGGTTCGGCAACGACATGAGCCCGGCCACCGGCGACGGCCCGGAGCCGGAGCCCGGCGCCGAGTCGCTGAACGTGGCGCCCATGCAGGACGTGTTCGCCGCCTCCGGCACCGTCCCGCTGGACGAGGCCGTCCGCCACGGGCTCGGCCACCTCACCCGCGTGCACGGCAGCGCCCCCGTCACCCCCGCAGAGGGCGCGGCCGAGGTCGTCCGCCTGCAGCGCGCCGTCGTCGCGGCGTCCAGGCTCGGCATCCCCGCGATCGTGCACGAGGAGTGCCTGACCGGCTTCACCGCGTACGGCGCCACCGTCTACCCGGCGGCCATCGCCTGGGCGGCCACGTTCGACCCCGAGCTGGTCGAGCGGATGGCCGCCGCGATCGGCCGCGACATGCGGGCCGTGGGCGTGCACCAGGGGCTGTCCCCGGTGCTCGACGTGGTGCGCGACTACCGGTGGGGGCGGGTCGAGGAGACCATGGGCGAGGACCCGTACGTCGTCGCCACCCTCGGCGCCGCCTACGTGCGCGGGCTGGAGAGCGCCGGGATCATCGCCACCCTCAAGCACTTCGCCGGCTACTCCGCCTCGCGTGCCGCCCGCAACCACGGGCCCGTGCCGATGGGGCGGCGCGAGCTGACGGACATGATCCTGCCGTCCTTCGAGACCGCCATCGCGCTCGGCGGGGCCCGGTCCGTCATGAACTCCTACTCCGACGTGGACGGCGTGCCCGCGGGGGCCGACCCGTGGCTGCTGACCGAGGTGCTGCGCGAGCAGTGGGGCTTCACCGGGACCGTCGTCTCCGACTACTGGGCCGTCCCGTTCCTGGCCACCATGCACCTGGTCGCCGCCGATCCGGAGGAGGCCGGCGTGCTGGCGCTCGGCGCCGGGATCGACGTCGAGCTGCCCGACACGCTCGGCTTCGGGCAGCACCTGGCCGGGCGGGTGCGGCGCGGGGAGCTCTCCGAGGCGGTCGTGGATCGGGCGGTGCGGCGGCTGCTCACGCAGAAGGTGGAGCTCGGGCTGCTCGACCCCGATTGGACGCCTGAGGGGTCGGTCGCCGGTGCCGGGTCCGTGGACCTCGACTCGCCCGCCAACCGGGACCTGGCCAGGGAGCTGGCCGAACGGTCGATCGTGCTGCTGGAGGCCGGGAACGTGCTGCCGCTGGGCGGCTGGGCGGCCCCGGGCGACGCCGACGCGGGCGCGGGCGCGAGCGCCGGGGAGCAGCGGGTGGTGGCGCTGGTGGGGCCCGCCGCGCACGACGCCCGCACGTTCATGGGCTGCTACGCCTTCCCCAACCACGTCCTGCCCCGCCACCCCGGCCTCGGCCTGGGCGTCGAGGCGCCGACCGTGCTCGACGCGCTCACCGCCGAACTCCCCGGCACCGACATCCGCTACGCCAAGGGCTGCGACGTGCGCGGCGAGGACCGCTCAGGCTTCGCCGACGCGATCGCCGCCGCCCGCGACGCCGACGTGTGCGTGGCCGTGGTCGGCGACCTGGCGGGCCTGTTCGGCCAGGGCACGTCGGGCGAGGGCTGCGACGCCGACGACCTGCGGCTGCCCGGCGTCCAGGCCGACCTGCTCGCCGAGCTGGCCGCCACCGGCACGCCGCTGGTCGTGGTCGTCGTCTCCGGCCGCCCGTACGCGCTGGGTGAGGTGCACGCGTACGCCGCCGCGCTCGTCCAGGCGTTCATGCCCGGCGAGGAGGGCGGCGCGGCCATCGCCGGCGTGCTGTCCGGCCGCATCCAGCCCGTGGGGCGGCTGCCCGTGCAGATCCCGCGCGGCCCCGGCGGCCAGCCAGGCACCTACCTGCAACCGCCGCTCGGCACCGACAGCCACGGCATCAGCAACCTCGACCCGACGCCGCTGTACCCCTTCGGCCACGGCGCCTCGTACACCACGTTCGAGGTCACGGACCTGCGCCTGAGCCACGACGAGGTGTCCACCGACGGCGAGTTCGCCGCGACGGTCACCGTCCGCAACACCGGCGGCCGTGCCGGGGAGGAGGTCGTCCAGCTCTACCTGCACGACGTGCTCGCCCAGGTGACCAGGCCCGTGCGGCAGCTCACCGGCTACGCGCGGGTGCGGCTGGAGCCGGGGGAGAGCGCCGACGTGCGCTTCCACGTGCACGCCGACCGCACCGCCTTCACCGGACGCGACCTGCGCCGCGTCGTCGAGCCGGGCGAGATCGAGGTCTTCGCCGGCACGTCGGCGGCGGAGCTGCCGTGCCGCGGCGTCGTACGATTGACCGGCCCGTCCAGGCACGTCGGCCACGACCGGCGGCTCGTCACCCCCGTCGAGGTGCGGGGGCGAGGGGGTGCGGATGCCGTCCAATCCTAGACGCGCCACGCTCGCCACGGTCGCGGCCTCGGCCGGGGTGTCCGTCGCGACCGTCTCCAAGGTGCTCAACGGCCGCAGCGACGTCTCGCCCGCCACCCGCTCCCTCGTGCAGTCGCTGCTCCAGCAGCACGACTACGTCGCCCCGTCTCCGCGCCGCGAACCGCCCGGCCTCGCCACGGTCGAGCTGCAGTTCGACGCCGACCTCAACGCGTACTCCACCGAGATCATCCAGGGCGCGGTGGCCGCAGGGGCGGAGGCCGGCATCGGGATCGTCGTCAGCCTCAGGAGCGGCACCGCCCGCACCACCGCCTGGGCCCGCCAGCTCGTCGCCGCCGGCCGGCGGGCGCTGATCGCCGTCACCGGCGAGCTCACCTCGGGGCAGCCCGCCGCGCTGGCCAGGGCGCGGCTGCCGCTCGTCCTCATCGACCCGCTCAACCTGCCCCGCACCCGCGTCACCAGCATCGGCTCCACCAACTTCGCCGGCGGCCTGGCCGCCACCCACCACCTGCTCTCGCTCGGGCACCGCCGCATCGCCTACATCGGCGGGCCCGCCACCGCGGCCTGCAACCAGGCGCGGCTGCACGGCTACCGGGCGGCCATGGAGGCGGAGGGGGCGCCGGTGCTGCCCGGCTTCGTGCGCTCTGGGCACTTCCGCTACCACGACGGGATGGCCAGCGGCTCGGCGGTGCTCGACCTGCCGCACGCCCCGACGGCCATCTTCGCCGGGTGCGACGAGGTGGCCGTGGGGGTGATGGAGGCGGCGCGGGCGCGCGGCCTGCGGATCCCCGAGGACCTGAGCATCGTCGGGTTCGACGACACGCAGATCGCGCAGCTCACCTCGCCGCCGCTGACGACCATCCGGCAGCCGCTGCGGGAGATGGGCGGGGTGGCGCTGCGCACGGCGTTGCGGCTGGCGGCGGGGGAGCGGGTGGACTCCCATCACGTGGAGCTGGCCACGGAGCTGGTGGTGCGCGGCTCGACCGCCCCGGTCCCGCGCCGCGCCTGAGCAGCCGGACGCGGTCCGCGGGAAGAGGCGGCGGCCGGAAACGGTTGCAGCCTGGCGTGGAGCGGAGCGAGGTCGTGGTCATCGGGGCCGGGCAGGCGGGCCTGTCGAGCGCCTACCACCTGCGCAGGCTGGGCATCGAGCCCGTCGTGCTGGACGCCGCCCGGGGTGCGGGCGGCGCCTGGCGGCACCGCTCGCCCACGCTCACCATGGAGAAGGTCCACGGCGTGTTCGACCTGCCCGGCATGACCCGGCAGGACGCGGACGGCGGGCGGCCCGCCGCCGAGGTGGTGCCCGCGTACTACGCCGCCTACGAGAGCGGGACCGGCCTGAACGTGGTCCGGCCCGTGCGGGTCACGGCCGTCAGGGACGGCGCGGACGGCCGGCTGGTGGTCGGGACGGACGCGGGGGAGTGGGCCGCCAGGGCGGTGGTCAACGCCACCGGCACCTGGACGCGGCCGTACTGGCCGTACTATCCGGGCGCCGCGAGCTTCGCGGGACGGCAACTGCACTACGCCGGGTACCGGGGGCCGGAGGAGTTCGCGGGGCGCCGGGTGGTCGTGGTGGGCGGCGGGGCCTCGGCGATGCACGTGCTGTCCGAGCTGGCCGGCGTGGCCGCCGCGACCGCCTGGGTCACCCGCAGGCCGCCCGTCTTCAGGGACGACGACTTCGACCTGGACGCCAGGCGGGAGGCCGTGGCCCAGGTGGACTCGCGCGTCCGCGCGGGCCTGCCGCCGCAGAGCGTCGTCAGCGTCACCGGCCTCACCTACAGCGCGGTCGTGCGCGAGGCGATGGCCAGGGGCGCGCTCAACCGGTTGCCGATGTTCGACCGGATCGTGCCGGACGGGGTGCTGTGGGACGACCGGGACGCGGGTGACGGACTGCCGCGGGACGGCGGCACCTGGCTGCGTGCCGACACCATCGTCTGGGCCACCGGCTTCCGCGCGGCCCTCGACCACCTCGCGCCGCTGCGCCTGCGCGAGCCGGGAGGCGGCATCCGCGTGGACGGCACCCAGGTCGTCAGGGAGCCGAGGCTCCAGCTCGTCGGCTACGGCCCCACCGCGAGCACGATCGGCGCCAACCGCGCCGGACGCACGGCCGCCCGCAACGTCCGCGCCCTGCTGTCGCACCCCGTCGCGGCTTGACGGAGAACGGGAGATTTCCGAACGCCGCAAACCTACTATGGGAAGTAGTAAAAATACCGTTTGCAGCATGACTCCGGTTACTCCCGCGAAGCTACTCGACACGTGCGGTAACCCCGGGATAGCGTCCTGACATAGGGATCTTTATCCGGTCAGGAGGCCCGATGATGGTGGTTCCCGGTTACAGGGAGATCCGGGAACTCGGCCACGGCGGGACCGGCCGGGTGATGCTCGCCGTGCGCGAGTCCGACGGCCTGGCCGTCGCGATCAAGCACCTGTCCGACCCGTTACGCGAGGACACCGCCTTCATCTCCAGGTTCCGCTCCGAGGCCCTGGTCATCCGCGAGATCGACAGCCCGCACACCGCCCGCGTGCTCGACTACGTGGAGTCCGGCGACGACGCCGCCATCGTCATGGAGCTGGTCGAGGGCGTCACACTGCGGCGGCTGCTGGAGCACGAGGGCGCGACCGGCGGTGAGGCGGCGCTCGCGGTGCTGAAGGGCGCGCTGCTCGGCCTGGCCGAGGCGCACCGGCACGGCGTCGTGCACCGCGACTTCAAGCCCGAGAACGTCCTGATCACCCAGGACGGCGACAGCAAGCTCGTCGACTTCGGCGTCGCCGCGCACGTCGGCGAGACGGCCGAGCTGTCGGGCACCCCCTCCTACATGGCGCCCGAGCAGTGGGACGACGCCCCGGCCGGGCCGCAGACCGACGTGTACGCCGCCGCCCTGGTCTTCTACGAGTGCCTGACCGGCCACCGCGCCTTCCACGCCGAGAACGTCGCCGCCCTGGCCTACCAGCACCAGCACGTCCCGCCCGAGCTGGAGGACGTCGAGGAGCCGCTGCGCCCGCTGGTCGGGCACGGCCTGGCCAAGGACCCCGCGGAGCGGCCCGAGTCGGCGGAGGCGTTCCTGGAGGAGCTGGAGCGGGCCGCGCGCGCCGCGTACGGGGAGGACTGGGAGCTGCAGGGACGCGCCGGCCTCGGCATCCTGACGCTGCCGCTGGCCGCGCTGCTGCCCAGACCGCAGGCCGTCACCGACGGGGGCGCCGGCACGAACCTGTTCCACAGCACGCTCTCGCCCGTGGGCAAGCTGGCGGTGACCGGCGGGCTGGTGATGGCGACCGCGGCGGCGGTGGTGTCGGCGTTCGTGATCCTGGGCGGCGGGCCCGAGCCGGAGAGCGGGACGGCGCTGCCGCCCGCCAGGTCCGCCCAGCCCACCGCGGGGCCGACCAGCTTACCTACGGCGCCTGCCACGCCCGTTTCGCCGACTCCGGCGGAGCCCGTCCCGTCGTCGGGCGGGCCGATCGTGGTGACGCCGCCGATCACGTACGGGGTGCCGCCGAGCGCCTCCTACCCCGGAGGAGCGCCCTCACAGGGCACCCAGCGGCCCACCGGCGGCCCCGCCACGCGCGAACCCACCCGCGACCCGACGAGCCGGCCGACGCGGACCGGCGCGCCAGCGCCCAGCACCCGCCCGCCCGCCACCTCCCGCCCGGACGACCCGCCGGACGACGACCCTCCGGGCAAGGGCGAGGACCCGCCCGCCACCACCCAGGCCCCGCCGACCCGCGCCCCCGACCCACCCGCCGCCACCAAGGGCAACGACCCGCTCATCTCGATCTCGGTCAGCGTGTCGGTCGGCCTGCCGGTGCTCGGCGGCGACGGCGACGGGCTGGTGGACGCCGACGTCGGCGTGGGCCTCGGCTCCAGCCTGCTGGGCCTGCTCGTGGTGCCGGGGTCGGTGCTGCTCGGCAGGCAGCTCGTGGTCCGCCGGGTACGCAGGAGCCGCGAGTCGGAAATGCCGGAAGTTGCGCACAAGGACGGTTGATCCTCTACTATCGTGCGTCGAATAGAGGGCGTCCCCTGGCCTGATTAGCTCATGGCCGGAACCTGCCCTGCGGCTCGGGTTAAGGAGAATCGTGGCGGCTGCGTCCTCCGCCGGACGGTTGTACCCTGCCCGGGCGTCCGCCCTGGTGTGCGCCGCGACCCTGCTGCTCGGCGCCGCCCCGGCGCACGCCGAGCCCAAGCCGAGCGTCAAACAGCTCAAGAAGGAGCTGACCACGCTGCAGAAGGACTCGGACCAGCTCATCACCGAGTACTACAACAGCCGCATCGCCCACCAGAAGGCCGAGAAGGCGGAGAAGACGGCCAAGGAGAAACTGGCCGCCGCCCAGGAGGTCTACGACCACCACTCCACCCAGCTCCGCGCCATGGCCGTCGCCCGCTACATCGGCGGCGACCCCGGCGCCATGGAACTGCTCGCCGGCGACCAGGACCCCTCCACCGTGCTCAGCCGGATGGCGCTCACCCAGCACCTCATCGACCAGCAGGAGGCCATGCTCCGCGGCTACGCCGAGGTCAGGGACGCCCGCGGCCGGGCCGAGGACGAGGCCGCCGCCCGTACCGAGGAGCTGGAGGAGACGCTCGGCGACCTGGAATCGCGCAAGAAGAAGGCCGAGAAGCAGATCGAGAAGATCAAGGACAGGATCGACCTGCTCTACACGGCGCCAGGGAGCCGGCCCGACGGCACCTTCGTCCCGCAGCTCCCCCAGGGGGCCGACAACATCACGCCCCGGATGGCGCTGGTCAAGAAGCTCATCGCGGAGCGGTTCGACGTGCCGTACGGGATCGGCTGCTACCGCGCGATCCAGGACGGCGGGGAGCACCCGCTCGGGCGGGCCTGCGACTTCATGCTGAGCCGGGGCGGCGCGTTCCCGTCGGCGGACGAGCAGCGGCGCGGCGACCAGATCGCCGCCTGGGCGATCAAGAACGCCAAGCGGCTGGGCATCATGTACGTGATCTACCGGCAGCGCATCTGGCACGTCAGGACGGGAGCCTGGCGCACCATGACCGACCGGGGCGGCACCACGGCCAACCACTACGACCACCCGCACATCTCCGTCTACTGACCTGCGCGTTTGCGCCGCCCGGCCTCGGGCACTCGCAGGGGACGGGGAAGGGGGCCAGGTGAGGACGGCTGCTGCCGGAGACTGTGACGTTCGCGCGGTGGGTGGGAGGCCTCGGTGAGGCTTCCCGCGGCGCGCGGGCCGATCACCGCGACACTCTTCGACCGCCTGACCCGCCCGCCGGACGGCGGCCTCCTCAAGGACGGCCTCCTCAAGGACAGCCTGCCTGGGGACAGCCTGCCTGGGGACAGCCTGCCCGGGGACGGCCTGCTCGCGGACGGCCTGCCCGGGGATGGCTCGCGGGGCGGCCGGGCCTGTGACGCGCCGGTGCTGGCGGACTGTGACTTCCAGCTCGCATTGTTCGCCTGCTACGAGCTGCACTACCAGGGCTTCGACGACGTGGACGACGGCTGGGAGTGGCAACCGTCCCTGCTCGCCACCCGAGCGCTCCTGGAACGCCACTTCGAGCAGGCGCTCGCCCGCGCCGTCCCCCGCCCGCTCCTCGACGGCCCGCTGGGGGTGCGGCGCGCGCTCAACGAGCTGGTGGCGGCGGACGACGGCCCGTCGTTGTCCAGGTTCCTGGCCCGCCGCGCCGACCGCGCCCAGTTCCGCGAGTTCGTCGTCCACCGCTCGATCTACCACCTGAAGGAGGCCGACCCGCACACGTGGGCGATCCCCCGGCTGGCGGGCGGCCCGAAGGCGGCGCTGGTGGAGATCCAGGCCGACGAGTACGGCGGCGGCCGTCGCGAGCGCATGCACTCCGAGCTGTTCCGCGCCACCATGCGCGGCCTCGGCCTGGACGACTCCTACGGCGCCTACCTGGAGCGGGTGCCGGGCGTCACGCTCGCCGTCTCCAACGCGATGTCACTGTTCGGCCTGCACCGGCGGCTGCGCGGCGCCCTGGTCGGGCACCTGGCCGCGCTGGAGATGACCTCCTCGCTGCCGAACCGCCGCTACGGTGACGCGCTGCGCAGACTCGGCGGCGACGACGAGGCCGCGCGGTTCTACGACGAGCACGTACAGGCGGACGCCGTGCACGAGCAGGTCGCCGCGCACGACCTGTGCGGCGGCTTCGCCAGGGCCCACCCGTCCCTCGCGGGGGACGTCCTGTACGGGGCGGCGTGCGCGCTGGAGCTGGAGCGGCGGTGGGCGGAGCACGTGCTGGCCCACTGGGAACGCGGCACCACCTCACTGACCCCTGCGGTCAGTCCGGTGGCAGGCGGTACACGGTGACGTGGGCGCGGCTGTCGTCACCGAACGGCGCCCGGTGCCAGTCGGCCCACCGGTGCTCGCGCTCCATCCCCGCCAGCCGCGCCATCAGATCCAGCTCGGCGGGCCAGGCATAACGGTGGTTGGCGGGCAGCAGCCGCACCCCCTGCGCGGTGAGCCGCACCTTGGTGGTCGTCATGTGCTGCTCGGCGGGCGAGATCCGGGCCGCCTCCGCGACCACCACGTCCTCGCCGAGGGCGAGCAGCCGCAGCGCGGAGCCACGGTAGAAGGCGGCAGGGTCGGGCACCCACGCCTCCACCACGAACCGCCCCCCGGGCCGCAAGTGGGCGGCGGCGTTGCGGAAGCACCGCACCTGGGCGTCCTGCGACGGCAGCGCGAAGATCGTGTTCGTGGTGAGCGCCACCAGGCTGAACTCCCCGTCCACCCTGGTGGTGGCGAAGTCGCCGACGACCACCTGAAGCCGCTCACCGCCCGGTTTGGACCGCAGCACCTTCACCATGTCGGGGGAGCCGTCGACGCCCGCCACCGTCACCCCGCGCGCGGCCAGCGGCAGTGCGAGCCGTCCCGTGCCGATGCCGAACTCCAGCACGGGCCCGTCGCCCGCCAGCAGGTGGAGCTGCTCGACGGTCGCCTCAGTGGGCAGGTCGTCCACCGTCCCGTCGTAGATGTCGGCGATGCTGCGCCCGTAGGCCGACGGGTCGAACGGGAAGGCCATCACGTTCCCCGGCCGTGGCGGCGGGGCGGGGCGGGTGATCGGCGCACGGCGGCTCCTCGCGTTGGCGGGCGGGGGGCACGGATCTTCTGTCTACCCGGCCGGTCCGCGGGCCAACCGCGCAGGTGAAGGGCCGTTTCCACGGGGAAGGGGAGAGGCATGGACGACAGGGTGACGGTGACGCCGTGCGAGGACGGGCCGCTGCTGGTGCGGGGGCCGTTCGAGCTGGTGACTCAGGACGGCGTGCCGATCCCCGCCGGACGGGCCACCGTGGCGCTGTGCCGCTGCGGGCTCTCGGCCGCGAAGCCGTTCTGCGACGGCTCGCACAAGGCCGCCGGCTTCCGCGCACCCAGCGAGCCCGACCGCCGCACGAAGCGGGACGACCACCGCGTGAAGCGGGACGACCGGCGCGTGGAGTGAGCTGACCGCCGCGCCGAGTGAGCCGACCGGCGCAGCCACCGTACGGAGTGGGCGGCGCGGCGGAGCCGGCGCCCGGCGTACGGGACGCCCCCGCAGGCCGCCGCCCCCACGGCCAGCCAGCCGCAGACGGCCCGTTCCAGCACCCAGACGGGCGCGAACAGCGACGCCGTACGCGGGAAGACCCGCCCGCCACCGGCCCTGCGCCGCCCCAGCTCGGCCAGCGCCACGGCCGCGCACGCGCCGGCGGCGACGGGGCCGTACCGGCGGCGCAGCACGCACCAGGCCAGGCCGGGCAGCACGGACAGGAACAGCGCCAGCCGCGCGGGCTGCGCCAGGTCGTCGTAGGCCTGGCGGACGCGCTGGCTCCAGAAGCGCGCGGCCTCGGGCGGCAGGCGCGGCACGTACAGGTCGAGGGGCCGCAGCTCCGTGCCGCCGTGCGCGCGGACGGTGCGGATGAGCTCCAGGTTCTCGAACAGCACGTCACCGTCGTAGCCGCCCATGCGCAGGAAGAACGAGCGGCGCACGCCGAGCGTGCCGGGGTAGTCGGCGCCGAGGCCGCGGTTGAGCAGCGTCCTGGCGGTGTCCCAGCGCGCGTGCCAGGGGAGGCGGGCGAAGTGGTTCTGCGGGCGGACCAGGTCGGCGCGGGCGAGCAGCGCCGCCATCCTGGCCAGGGCGGGCTCGTCGTAGCGGACGTCGTCGTCGGCGATGACCACGTGCTCGGCCGTGGCCAGCCGCATGCCGGTGATCACCCCGTTCACCTTGCCGTTGGCGAAGCGCAGGTCGGGGGCGGGCCGGACGTGCGCGGCGAGGCCGTGCCAGGCGGCGGCGTGCCGTTCGAACAGCTCCGGGGGTGAGCCGTCCACGACGATGATCCGTACGTGACGGCCGAGCGCGCGCAGGTAGGCGGTCAGCTCGCCGAGACCGCGGTCGTCCGCCCACCGCAGCGGCAGCACGTAGTCCATCCCCCGTCCCATAGCGGCGGCCTGCCCGGGGACGACCTGCGCAAACTAGTCCTTGGCCAGGGCCGCGAGCAGGCGGTCCTCGGTGACCTCCGGGCCGGTGAGCTGCTCGGTGATCGAGCCGTCCCGCAGCACCACCACGCTGTCGCAGTTCTCGACCAGCTCGGCCACGTCCGACGAGATGAGCAGGATGGCCAGGCCGTCCACGGCCAGCTCGTCGAGCAGCGCCTGCATCTCCAGCTTGGTGGCCACGTCCACGCCCCTGGTGGGCTCGTCCAGCAGCAGCACCTTGGGGTGCATGGCCAGCCAGCGGGCCAGCAGCACCTTCTGCTGGTTGCCGCCCGACAGCTCCCCGGCCGGCTGGCGGGGCGAGACGGCCTTGATGCCCAGCCGCCGCATGAACGTCGCGACGATGCTGTCGACCTGCGTGTCGGACACGATGCCCGCCCGTGACAGGCGGGGCAGCGCGGCCAGGGCGATGTTGTCGCGGACCGACAGGGTCGGCACGATGCCCTCGGTCTTCCTGTTCTCCGGCACCAGGCCGACCCCGGCGCGCACGGCGCTCCTGATCGACCACTTGCGCGCCGCCTCCCCGGCCACCGTGACCTGCCCTGCGTCCACCGGCAGCGCGCCCGCGATGGCGCGCGCGGTCTCGCTGCGGCCCGCGCCGAGCAGGCCGCCCAGGCCGACGACCTCACCGGCCCGCATCTCCAGCGACACGCCGTCGAGCATGTGGTGGCGGGTCAGGCCCTTGGCCTCCAGGACGGGCGCGTCGGCGGGCACGTCCGGCTCGCCGGCCTGCGGCGCCGGCGCGGCGGGGTGGAACGGGCGGCCGAGCATGAGCGAGACCAGCCGCAGCCGGTCGAGCCCGGCCATCGGGCCCGTGTGCACGACGCGGCCCTCGCGCAGCACCGTGACGCGGTCGCAGATCCCGTACAGTTCCTCCAGGCGGTGCGTGACGTAGACGACCGAGCGGCCCTGCTCGCGCAGCCGGGTGACGGCGGCGAACAGGGTCTCCAGCTCGGCGTGGTCCAGCGCCGTGGTGGGCTCGTCCATGATGACCAGGCGGGCGTCCGCCGAGGCGGCCCGCGCCAGCGCGACGATCTGGCAGGCGCCCTCGCCCAGCGACCCGAGCGGGCGGCGCACGTCCACCTCCAGCCCGTACGCGGCCAGCACCTCCTCGGCGCGGGCGTGCACGGCCGCCGAGTCGATCAGCCCGAGGCGGCCTCTGGGCTCCCTGCCGAGCAGCAGGTTGCGGGCCACGCTCATGGTCGGGACGAGGTTCGTCTCCTGGTGGATGGTGGCGATCCCGGCCCGCCTGGCGTCGGCCGGGCCGGCGAATTTGACCGGCTCGCCGAGCAGGCGCAGCTCGCCCGCGTCGGGCTGGTGGACGCCCGACAGCACCTTCACGAGGGTGGACTTGCCCGCGCCGTTCCCGCCGACCAGGGCGTGCACCTCGCCGGCGCGGACGGACACGGTGACGTGGTCGAGGGCGGTGACACCCTGGAACGTCTTGAGAACGCCAGCGACCTGCAGCACGGTTGCCTCCGCCTCGATCGTGATCGAGAAAGGAAACATTCCAGTAACGGACTTGTCACATTCGATCAGAACTGGGCGATGTGCAGGCGGACGCCCCGGGCGCTCAGGTCGTCGAGCACCTCGCGGGGCGCGGCGTCGTCGGTGACCAGGTGGTCGATGCGGTCGGGCGGCACGGTCTGCACCATCGTGTCGACGCCGACCTTGGTGTGGTCGGCCAGCACCACGACCTCCTCTGCCGCCGCCGCGAGCGCCCGGTCGACGCCCGCCACCTGCATGTTCGGCGTGGACAGGCCGCGCTCGGCGCTCAGCCCGTTGCCGGAGATGAACGCCCTGCGCACCCGCAGCCCGGCCAGCGACTGCTCGGCCGCGCTGCCTACCAGCGCCAGGATCGGGCCGCGCAGTGTGCCGCCGGTCAGCATCACCTCGATGCGCGGCGAGCCCGCCAGCACCTGGGCGACCAGCAGCGAGTTGGTGACCACGGCCAGCTCGGCGTGCCTGGTCAGGCGGCGGGCGAACTCCTGCGTGGTGGTGCCGGGGCCGATGACGATCGCGTCGCCGTCCTCGACGAGGGCGCCCGCCAGGTCGGCGATGGCGGCCTTCTCCGCCGACTCCAGCGAGACCTTGTGCGCGTAACCGGCCTCGCGCGACAGCTCGCCGGGCAGGGTGGCGCCGCCGTGATGGCGGTTGAGCAGGCCCTCCGACTCCAGCGCCCGCAGGTCGCGGCGGACGGTGACCTCGGAGGAGTGCACCGCCTGGGCCAGCTCGCGCAGCGACACGGCGCCGTTGGCACGCACCAGCTCCAGGATGCGCTGCCGGCGCTCGGCGGCGAACACGGGCCTGCGTCCGTCACTCTGCGTGTCGCTCACGACCCGATCATAGTCGATCGGGCCACCGGCAGTTCACGTGTGATCGATCGAGAACGAAGCCGATCGACGCCCGGATCTCTGGACACAGTGCTCTCGGCAAATTACGGTCAAGGCCGTTATGTCGATCCGGAGGTCGTTCATGCGCGTCATCCTCACCCTGCTCCTCGTCCTCTTATCCCTCACGGCTCCAGCCCGGGCCGAACCCCCCACGGGCTGCGGCTTCCAGAACCTCGGCACGCTCCCGCTCACGGGCATCACCACGGCGGGCACCGCCCTGGACGCCGGGCACCCGCAGGGCCCGCGGATCTACTCCGTCACCTCCGCCGCCTCCCGCGAGGCGCTGCTCGGCATCAGGGACGCCCGCACCGGCGGCCTGATCGCCGAACGGCCGCTGCCGCTCGCCCTCGGCTCCTGGGCCGTCACCGTGTCACCCGACCACTCGGTGTACGTGGGCAGTTACAACGGCACCGCAGGGGCGATGGGCCGCCTGTTCCGCTACGACCCGTTCACCGACCAGGTGAGCGAGCTGGGCATGGCCGTCCCCGGCGAGTCCTTCGTCTGGTCGGTGGCCACCTCGCCCGACGGCTCGGCCGTGTACGGCGGCACCTCGCCCACGGGCAGGCTCTTCCGCTACGACGTCGCCGCCGGCACGTTCACCGACCTCGGCACCCCGGTGCCGGGCGACCAGCTCGTCAGGGACCTGGCCGTGGGCGCGGACGGCACCCTGTACGCCGGCGTCGGCGCCGTCAGCATGAAGGTCGCCGTGCTCGCCCCTGGCGGCGGCACGGTGCAACGGGTCATCGACCCGCCCATCGAGGGCGGCGGCTACGCCTACGACGTGCACGTGTCCGGCCGCTACCTGCTGGTCCGCTACTCCACCTCCACGGGCACGAACCCCATGGGCGTGTACGACCTGCGCGCCCGCGAGTGGAAGGACGTCGTCCCGGACGTCGACAACCTCACCGTCGGCGGCGGCCGGCACGGCCACGACCTCTACCTGTTCCAGAACGACGAGCTCGTCAAGTACGACCTCCGCACGGAGAAGATCACCCGGCTGGGCTTCACCGGCCACGGCGGGGGCGCCGCCCGCCCGCTCGGCTGGCTGGGCCCCGTGCTCGTCGGCACCAGCTCCACCGGCCACATCTGGCACTACGACCGCAGGACAGGGCGGGGCAAGCTGCTCAAGAGCACGCTGACCCCGCTGCACGTCAGCGTCCGCGCCATGGGGGGGGGCCCCCGCGCGGCGGGGCGCTTCTTGGTTAGCGCAGCACGCCATTCATTTTCGGCGTCAGCGCGCCGTAATCATTAATCGTGCGATAGGTGATGGTGTTC